>JBDIAF010000073.1:0-7010 GCA_039812245.1 Agromyces sp.
CGATCGTGACGATCTCGCCGGCGGCCGTCTCGACGTGCAAGCCGAGCCCGGCCGGGGAGGTCGCGACGGCGCGCTCGAGCCAGGTCGCGAGCTCCTCGTCGAGCAGGCGCTTCGAGGCCGGGGCGGTCGGCGCCTCGACGGCCGGGGCCGCAGGGGCGGCGACGCCGGCGGCCCCGCCGTTGCCGTTCAGCTCGCCGTGGGCGAGCTTCATCACGCGATCGAGCAGCGTCTTGAACTCGAGCCGGCCGAAGAGCTCGCGCACGGCGTCCTCGTCGATCGGGCGTGCGGCCAGATCGTCGAGCTCGACGTCGAGCTCGACGTCGGGCACCAGGCGGTTGAGCCGTCGGTTGCGCTCGGCGTTCTCGCGTTCGCGGCGCAGGTTGTCGCCCACGACGCCCTTGATCTCGTCGATGTGGTCGAGGATGCCCTGCAGGTCGCCGTAGAGGCCGAGCCACTTGACGGCGGTCTTCTCGCCGACCTTCGTGATGCCGGGCAGGTTGTCGCTCGTCTCCCCGACGAGGGCGGCGACGTCGGGGTACTGCTCGGGACGGATGCCGTAGCGCTCGATCACGGCGTCGACGTCGTAGCGCTTCAGCTGCGACACGCCCTGGGTGTTGGGGTAGAGCAGGGTGACGTCGTCGTTCACGAGCTGGATCGTGTCGCGATCGCCCGAGACGAGGAGCACGCGGTATCCGTCGGACTGGCCGCGGGCGGCGAGCGTGGCGAGGATGTCGTCGGCCTCGTAGTCCTCCTTCTCGAGCACGCGGATGTTCATCGCGCGCAGCGCGTCCTGGAGGAGCGGCACCTGCCCCTTGAACTCGGGCGGGGTCTCGCCGCGGGTGCCCTTGTAGTCCTCGTACTCGCGGGTGCGGAACGAGAACCGGGAGATGTCGAAGGCCACAGCGAGGTGGGTGGGCTTCTCGTTCTGGAGCAGCAGGAGCAGCATCGAGAGGAAGCCGTGGATGGCGTTCGTGTGCTGACCGTCGCGGGTCTGGAAGCTGTCGACCGGCAGTGCGTAGAAGGCTCGGAAGGCCAGCGAGTGGCCGTCGACGACGAGGAGGGTGGGCTTTGCTGCGTCCGTCACCGCACCAGCCTACAAGCGGCCGCCGACACCGCCCGACCCGCTGCGCGAGCACTCCCGCGGACGACGGATGCCCCGCCGGAGCGGGTCCGACGGGGCATCGCGCTGGGCGCCCCGCTCGGGGCGCCGGTGGCTACTTCTTGGGCGAGAGCTGCTCGATGATGGCCTGCGAGACGTCGCGCATGGTGAGGCGGCGGTCCATCGACGCCTTCTGGATCCAGCGGAACGCCTCGGGCTCGGTGAGGCCCATCTTCTCGTTCAGCAGGCCCTTGGCCCGGTCGACGAGCTTGCGCGTCTCGAACCGCTCGACGAGGTCGCCGACCTCGGCCTCGAGCGCGATGATCTGCGCGTGGCGGGCGAGGGCGATCTCGATCGCGGGCAGCAGGTCGTTCGGGGTGAACGGCTTCACGACGTACGCGAGCGCACCCGCCTCGCTCGCGCGCTCGACGAGCTCCTTCTGGCTGAAGGCCGTCAGCAGCACGACGGGGGCGATGTGGCCCTTCGAGAGGCGCTCGGCGGCCGAGATGCCGTCGAGCTGGGGCATCTTCACGTCCATGATGACCAGGTCGGGACGAAGCTCGGTGGCCAACTGCACCGCAGTCTCGCCGTCACCCGCCTCGCCGACGACCTCGAAGCCGTTGTCGCGCAGGATCTCGACGATGTCGAGGCGGATGAGCGACTCATCCTCGGCCACGACCACGCGGCGCGGAGCTGCCGGCTGGGTTGATTCGGTGTCTGTCACGCCTGAAAGCCTACGGTATTCTGAGCGAGGCCTCTGGCCGGTGTGGCGGAATGGCAGACGCGGAGCACTCAAAATGCTTTGCCCGAAAGGGCGTGTGGGTTCGACCCCCACCACCGGCACCGTCGCCGACGGCGGTCGGCGCCCTCACCCCGCGGATGCCTCGGCGGCGCGCTTCACATGAGCGTTGCGCTCCTCGATGAGCCGACGCAGGTGCCGGCGGAGGGCGGGCTCGACGAGCCGGCCGATCGCGCCCAGCGGCGCCGTGAACTCGACCTCGTCGAGCATGCGCGTGCCCGAGGCATCCGCTTCGAACCGGTGCTCGTGCCGGAACGCGGCGAACGGCCCGCGCAGCTGCCGGTCGACGAAGCGCCTCGGGCGCTCGAACTCGGCGATCCCGCTCGTCATCGTCCAGCGCACGCCGAAGTGCCGGGCCCGCCACGTGACCGACTCCCCCGGCCCGATCCGGCCCGCGGTGACCCCGGCGACCGCCCGCTCGTCGCTGCCGGCCATCGAGCGCACGTGCAGCTCGATGTCGAGCGAGGCGTCGAAGGCCGCCGCGGGCGGGGCCGCGATGCGCGTCTCGCACGTGAACCCGGTCGTCATGGCTCCGATCCTGCCACGGACACGACGACGGCCCGGTCTGTCGACCGGGCCGTCGGTGCGGGGCTGCCGCTGGTCAGAGCACGTCGCCGACCTTGTGCACGCGCACGTCGTTCGTGGTGCCCGGGATGCCGGGAGGCGAGCCGGAGACGATGACGACCGTCTCGCCCACTGCGGCGCGGCCCGACTTCGCCAGGGAGTCGTCGACCTGCCCGACCATCTGGTCGGTGTGCGTCACGCGCTCGACCACGAAGGTGTCGACGCCCCAGTACAGGGCCATGCGCCGACGGATCGCCTGGTCGGGCGTGAAGGCGAGGATCGGGATGGCGTTGCGCAGGCGCGACATGCGACGCGCGGAGTCGCCCGACTCGGTGAAGACGCAGAGGTACTTCGCCTCGACGAACTCGGCCACCTCGACGGCCGCGGCCGTGATCGCACCCGACTGCGTGCGCGGCTTCGTGCCGAGGGGCGGCACGCGGTCGAGCCCGTGCTGCTCGGTCGACTCGACGATGCGCGCCATGGTCTGCACCGTGATGACGGGGTACTCCCCCACGCTCGTCTCGCCGGAGAGCATGACCGCGTCCGCGCCGTCGAGCACGGCGTTGGCGACGTCGCTCGTCTCGGCGCGCGTCGGCACCGGGCTGTGGATCATCGACTCGAGCATCTGCGTCGCGACGATGACCGGCTTGGCGAGGCGTCGGGCGATCTCGATCGCCTTCTTCTGCACGATCGGCACCGCCTCGAGGGGCAGTTCGACGCCGAGGTCGCCGCGGGCGACCATGACGGCGTCGAACGCCTCGATGATCTCCTCGAGGTGATCGACGGCCTGCGGCTTCTCGATCTTGGCGACGACGGGCACGCGACGGCCGACCTCGTCCATGATCTCGTGCACGCGGACGATGTCGGCCGCGTTGCGCACGAACGACAGCGCGATGAGGTCGGCGCCGAGCTCGAGGCCCCAGCGGAGGTCGGCCTCGTCCTTCTCGGACAGCGCCGGCACGTTCACCGCGACGCCGGGCAGGTTGATGCCCTTGTTGTTCGAGACCGGGCCCGCGACGACGACCTTCGTGGTCACCACGACGCCATCGGTCTCGAGCACCTCGACGCGCACCTTGCCGTCGTCGATCAGCAGGAAGTCGCCGGGCTTGACGTCCTGCGGCAGGCCCTTGAACGTCGTGCCGACGATCTCCTTCGTTCCCACGATCTCTTCGGTCGTGATCTTGAAGATGTCGCCCTCGGCGAGCTCGTACGGGCCGCCCTCGAACTTGCCGAGCCGGATCTTCGGCCCCTGCAGGTCGACCAGCACGGCGACGGCGCGACCGGAGTCGTTGGCCGCCTTCCGCACGTTCTGGTAGACGCCCTCGTGGACGTCGTACGTGCCGTGGCTCAGGTTCATCCGGGCGACGTCGACGCCCGCATCGATGATCGCCCGGATCTGTTCATAGCTCGATGTCGCCGGCCCGAGGGTGGCGACGATCTTCGCTCGTCTCATATTCGCATTGCTCCCAGGTGTTCCGCGCGAACGCGGGATGGTGCCGGCGGCTCGCGCCGCCGGACGCTCAGACGGAGAAGGCGCGAGCCGTCGCGGGGATGGGGCTCGGCAGTCTCGTGTCTCCTTCAAGGTACCGGTCGACGGCCGCCGCCGCCGCCCGGCCCTCCGCGATCGCCCAGACGATGAGCGACTGGCCGCGGCCGGCGTCGCCGGCGACGAAGACGCCCGGCTCGTTCGTCGCGTACTGCGCGTCGCGGGCGAGGTTGCCGCGATCGGTCACCTCGACGCCGAGCTGCGGCTCGACGGTATCGGTCTCGGGGCCCGTGAAGCCGAGGGCGAGCAGCACGAGGTCGGCCGGGATCTCGCGCTCCGTGCCGCTCTTGGGCACGCGGCGTCCGTCCACGAACTCGGTCTCGGCGACCCGCACTGCGCGCAGCTCGCCGGCCTCGTTGGCGAGGAACTCGACGGTCGACACGAGGTACTCGCGCTTGCCGCCCTCCTCGTGGGCGCTCTGCATCTCGAACAGGGTGGGGTGCATCGGCCACGGTTGCCCGGTCGGCCGGGTCTCGCTCGGCTGCTTGCCGATGGCGAGGTTCGTCACCGTGAGCGCGCCCTGACGGTGCGCGGTGCCGATGCAGTCGGCGCCCGTGTCGCCGCCGCCGAGGACGACCACGTGCTTGCCCTCGGCCGTGATCTGGTCGAAGACCTGGTCGCCGGCGACCTGCTTGTTCGACTGCACGAGGTACTCCATCGCGAAGTGCACGCCGGGCAGGTCGCGGCCGGGGATCGGCAGGTCGCGCGGAACCATCGCCCCGGTGGCGACGACCACGGCGTCGAACCGCGCCCGCAGCTCGTCCCAGCCGATGTCGGTCCCGATGTCGACGCCGGCGCGGAACTTCGTGCCCTCGGCCGTCATCTGAGCGAGGCGCTGCTCGAGGTGGCGCTTCTCCATCTTGAAGTCGGGGATGCCGTAGCGCAGGAGGCCGCCGATGCGGTCGTCGCGCTCGTAGACCGCGACGGTGTGGCCGGCACGGGTGAGCTGCTGCGCCGCGGCGAGGCCCGCGGGCCCGGAGCCGACGACGGCCACGGTCTTGCCCGTGATGCGCCCGGGCGGCTGCGGCTGCACCCAGCCGTTGCCGAAGGCCTGGTCGATGATCGAGACCTCGACCTGCTTGATCGTCACCGCGGGCTGGTTGATGCCCAGCACGCAGGCAGACTCGCACGGAGCCGGGCAGAGCCGGCCGGTGAACTCGGGGAAGTTGTTCGTGGCGTGCAGCCGTTCGATCGCCGCGCGCCCCTCGCCGCGCCAGGTCAGGTCGTTCCACTCGGGGATGAGGTTGCCGAGCGGGCAGCCCTGGTGGCAGAACGGCACGCCGCAGTCCATGCAGCGACCGGCCTGGCGGCGGAGCTGAGCCGGGTCGCCCTGCTCGTAGACCTCTTTCCAGTCCATGATGCGCACCGGCACCGGCCGCCGCTTGGGCAGCTCGCGCTCGGTGACCTTCAGAAAGCCCTTCGGGTCAGCCACCCGTCACCTCCAGAATTCTGCCCCAGACGACGTCGCCGTCGGGGTCAAGCCCTTCATCGACCGCGCTCTGGCGGGTGCGGAGCACCGCCGCGTAGTCGCGCGGCAGCACCTTGGTGAATCGGTCGAACGCCGCTTCGCCCTCGTCGAGCAGTCGCTGTGCGACCGCGGAGCCCGTCTCGGCGACGTGCTGCGCGAGCAGGTCGGCCACGATCTCGCGGTCGGCGCTGCCGAGTTCGAGCAGCTCGAGCTCGCCGCTCGCGAGGGACTCGCGATTGACGCGGCTCTCGCGCAGCCCGAGCACGTAGGCCGTGCCGCCCGACATGCCCGCGCCGAGGTTTCGGCCGGTCTCGCCGAGGATGAGCGCGAGACCGCCGGTCATGTACTCGAGCGCGTGGTCGCCCACGCCCTCGACCACGGCGGTGGCCCCCGAGTTGCGCACCAGGAACCGCTCACCGACGATGCCGCGGATGAACATGCTGCCCTGGGTCGCCCCGTAGCCGATCACGTTGCCGGCGATGACGTTCTTCTCCGCGGCGAAGCTCGCCGTCGGCGCCGGGCGGACGACGATGCGGCCGCCCGAGAGGCCCTTGCCCACGTAGTCGTTCGAGTCGCCTTCGAGGCGAAGCGTGATGCCCGCGGGGAGGAACGCGCCGAGCGACTGTCCGGCGGAGCCGACGAGGGTCACGTCGATCGAGCCCTCCGGCAGGCCGTTCGCGCCGTGGCGCACCGTCACCTCGTGGCCGAGCATCGTGCCGACCGCGCGCTCGGTGTTCTTGATCGGCAGCTCGAGCTCGACGCGGCCGCCGGCCTCCAGCACGGCGCGCGACCGCGCGATGAGCTCGTTGTCGAAGTGCTCGTCGAGCTCGTGGTCCTGCGCCCGGCCGTGCTTGCGCGGCTCGGCGTCGGCGAAGTCGGGGCCGATCAGCACCGGCGTCAGGTCGAGGCCCGAGGCCTTCCAGTGCTCGATCGCGCGGTCGAGGTCGAGCAGCTCGCGACGGCCGATGATCTCGTCGATCGAGCGGTAGCCGAGCGCCGCGAGGTACTCGCGCACCTCTTCGGCGATGAACTCGAAGAAGTTCACGACGAACTCGGGCTTGCCGCTGAATCGCTTGCGCAGCTCGGGGTTCTGCGTGGCGACGCCCACGGGGCAGGTGTCGAGGTGGCAGACGCGCATCATGATGCAGCCCTCGACCACGAGCGGGGCGGTCGCGAAGCCGAACTCCTCGGCGCCGAGCAGGGCGCCGATGATGACGTCGCGTCCGGTCTTGAGCTGGCCGTCGACCTGCACCACGACCCGGTCGCGCATGCCGTTCAGCATGAGCGTCTGCTGCGTCTCGGCGAGGCCGAGCTCCCAGGGGGTGCCCGCGTGCTTCAGCGAGTTCAGCGGGCTGGCGCCGGTGCCGCCGTCGTGGCCCGAGACCAGGATGACGTCGGCGAGCGCCTTCGCGGTGCCGGCGGCGACGGCGCCGATGCCCGACTGGCTCACGAGCTTCACGTGCACGCGCGCCGTGGGGTTGGCCCGCTTCACGTCGAAGATCAGCTGCTTGAGGTCCTCGATGGAGTAGATGTC
>JBDIAF010000074.1:0-6991 GCA_039812245.1 Agromyces sp.
CGCTGGCCGCGGGGCTGCGCGACGCCGAGGCATCCGCAACGGCGCGTCGCGCCATGATCGACGACGACGCGGCCTTCGCGGAGTTCGAACTGCGGCCGTTGTCGCGTCTCGGCGGCGACTCGCCCGAGCGCGAGCTGCTGGTCGAGCGCCGCCTCGCCGGCGTCGGCAGCTGGTACGAGTTCTTCCCCCGTTCCGAGGGCGCGAAGCGCCTGAAGGACGGCTCGTGGAAGTCGGGCACCTTCCGCAGCGCGGCGAAGCGCCTCGACGGGATCGCGGCGATGGGCTTCGACGTCGTGTACCTGCCGCCGATCCACCCGATCGGGGTCACGAACCGCAAGGGCCGCAACAACACGCTCGATCCGGGTCCCCACGACCCCGGCTCCCCGTGGGCGATCGGCGGGCCGCGGGCCGACGGCTCCCCCGGCGGCCACGACGAGGTGCACCCCGACCTCGGCACCCTGGCCGACTTCCGCTGGTTCGTGCGCCAGGCGCGCGAACGCGGCATCGAGGTCGCCCTCGACCTCGCGCTCCAGGCCTCGCCCGACCACCCCTGGGTGACCGAGCACCCCGAGTGGTTCACCGTGCTGCCCGACGGCAGCATCCGCTACGCCGAGAACCCGCCGAAGAAGTACCAGGACATCTACCCGGTGAACTTCGACGACGACCCCGAGGGCATCTTCGCCGAGGTGCTCCGCGTGGTCCGGCACTGGATGAAGCAGGGCGTGCGCATCTTCCGCGTCGACAACCCGCACACCAAGCCGCTCGTCTTCTGGGAGCGCCTCATCGCCGCGGTGAACGCCGACGACCCGGGCGTCGTCTTCCTCGCCGAGGCCTTCACCCGGCCGGCGATGCTGCAGGCCCTCGCCATGGCCGGCTTCCAGCAGTCGTACACGTACTTCACCTGGCGCAACACCAAGCAGGAGCTCGAGGAGTTCCTTGGCGGCCTCGCGAACGACACCGCCGACTTCCTGCGCCCGAACCTCTTCGTGAACACCCCCGACATCCTCACCGAGTACCTGCAGTTCGGCGGACCGGCGGCGTTCACCGTACGCGCCACGATCGCGGCGACCGCCGCCCCCACGTGGGGCGTGTACTCGGGCTTCGAGCTGTTCGAGTCCGTCGCCCGGCCGGGCGCCGAGGAGGCGATCGACAACGAGAAGTACGAGTACAAGCCGCGCGACTTCGCGCTCGCCGAGCGCGAGGGCCGCTCGCTCGCGCTGTACCTCGGCATCCTCAACCGCATCCGCACGGAGCACCCGGCGCTCGGGCAGTTGCGCAACATCCGGTTCCACGCGAGCGACGACGACTCGGTGCTCGTGTACTCGAAGCGGCTCGAGGCCGAGTTCACGGGCAGCGCGTTCGACGACGCGATCATCGTGGTCGCCAACGTCGACCCGCACTCGGTGCGGGAGACCACCGTCCACCTCGACCTCGCCGAGCTCGGCCTGCCGGCCGGGGCGCGGTTCGTGGTGGAGGACCTCGTCACGGGCCAGCGCTGGGACTGGGGCGCGGACGCCTACGTGCGCCTCGACGCCTTCACGAGGCCGGTGCACGTGCTGCAGTTGCGCTACGACCTCGAAGGAGGAGCGGATGACTGACGCCGCCCGGCCGACCGGGCCCGAGGTGCCGCAGGACGTCCTCGCGGCGATCGCCGAGGGCCGGCACTCCGACCCGCACTCCGTGCTCGGCCAGCACGGCTTCGAGGTGCCGGGCTCGCCCGGACCGCACACGGTGATCAGGGCCCGGCGGCCGCTCGCCGACTCGGTCGACGCGGTGCTCGACGACGGACGGGTGGTGGCGCTCACCCATCTCGGCGAGGGCGTCTGGGCCGGCGCCGACGGCTTCGGCCCCGCCGACTACCGGCTCCTCGCCCGGTACGCGGACGGCGCCGAGTGGCTCGCCGACGATCCCTACCGCTTCGCGCCGACGATCGGCGAGCTCGACCTGCACCTCATCGGCGAGGGGCGGCACGAGGAGCTGTGGCGGGCCCTCGGCGCCCACTACCGCTCGCACTGGGGGCCGGGCGGCGAGGTGCGCGGCACCGCGTTCACCGTCTGGGCCCCGCGCGCCCGCGCGGTGCGCGTCGTCGGCGACTTCAACCGCTGGGACGGGGCGGGGCACGCCATGCGCAGCATGGGCGCGAGCGGCGTCTGGGAGCTGTTCGTGCCCGAGCTGGAGCCCGGGGCCGCGTACAAGTTCGAACTGCTGACCCCCGCGGGCGAGTGGACCATGAAGGCCGACCCGATGGCCCGGCGCGCGGAGCTCGCGCCCGCGACCGCGTCGATCGTGTCGACGAGCGACCACGAGTGGGGCGACGGCGAGTGGCTCGCGCGCCGCGCCGCGACGAATGCCCACGAGCGCCCGATGTCGATCTACGAGGTGCACCTGGGCTCGTGGCGACCGGGCCGCGGCTACCGCGACGTCGCCGACGAGCTCATCGAGTACCTGCAGTGGCTCGGCTACACCCACGTCGAGTTCCTCCCGCTCGCCGAGCACCCCTTCGGCGGCTCCTGGGGCTATCAGGTCACGGGCTACTACGCCGCGACCAGCCGCTTCGGGTCACCCGACGACCTCAAGCACCTCATCGACCGGCTGCACCAGGCGGGCATCGGCGTGATCATGGACTGGGTGCCGGGGCACTTCCCGAAGGACGAGTGGGCACTCGCCCGCTTCGACGGCGAGCCGCTCTACGAGCACCCCGATCCCCGCCGCGGCGAGCAGCGGGACTGGGGCACGCTCGTCTTCGACTACGGCAACCCGAGGGTGCGCAACTTCCTCGTCGCCAACGCGCTCTTCTGGATCGAGGAGTTCCACGTCGACGGGCTGCGGGTCGACGCGGTGGCATCCATGCTCTACCTCGACTACTCGCGCGCCGACGGCGAATGGCTGCCCAACGTGCACGGCGGACGCGAGCACCTCGAGGCGATCGCCTTCCTGCAGGAGGCGACCGCGACGGCGTACAAGCGCAACCCCGGCATCGTCATGATCGCCGAGGAGTCGACGAGCTGGCCGGGCGTGACCGCGCCGACGAGCTCGGGCGGACTCGGCTTCGGCTACAAGTGGAACATGGGCTGGATGCACGACACGCTCCAGTACATCCAGAAGGACCCGATGTACCGGGCCCATCACCACCACGACCTCACGTTCTCCTTCCTGTACGCGTTCAGCGAGCACTTCATCCTGCCGATCAGCCACGACGAGGTCGTGCACGGCAAGGGCTCGCTCGTGCGCAAGATGCCAGGCGACCACTGGCAGCAGCTCGCGAACACCCGCGCCTACCTCGCGTTCATGTGGGCGCACCCCGGCAAGCAGCTGCTGTTCATGGGCCAGGAGTTCGGCCAGCTCTCGGAGTGGAGCGAGGAGCGCGGGCTCGACTGGTGGATCCTCGACCAGCCCTCGCATCGGCAGCTCGCCGAGTTCGTGGGACGCCTGAACGCCGTCTACCGCGACACCCCCGCCCTCTGGCAGCTCGACGACGACTCGGCCGGCTTCGAGTGGATCGAGGGCGGCGCCGCCGCGGAGAACGTCATCGCGTTCCTGCGCTACGACCGGGAGCGGGCGCCGCTGCTGTGCATCGTGAACTTCGCCGGGCGGCCGCACGAGGGCTTCCGGCTCGGGCTCCCGGCGGCCGGCCGCTGGGTCGAGGTGCTGAATTCCGACGCCGCCGAGTTCGGCGGCTCGGGCGTCGGCAACCTCGGCGCGGTCGAGGCGATCGACGCGCCGTGGGCCGAGCGGCCGGCCTCCGCGAGCTTCACCCTTCCCCCGCTCGGCGCACTCTGGCTGCGCTTCGAGGGCTGATCGCCACTCCATGACGCGGATGCCCCGGCGCACCGCCGGGGCATCCGTCATGCCGGTGCCCGGTCGACGGGCGTCTCACGGCGGCGCGGGCCGCCCGCGTCGGGCGAACCGATCAGTACAGGAGGTTCGCGAGCCGGCGCCGGGCGGCGGCCACGCGCGGATCGTCGGTGCCGGCGACCTCGAAGAGCTCGACCAGGCGCTCGCGCACCCGGGCCTTGCCGTCCGCGTCGAGCTTCGGGAACAGCACGAGCAGCCGGTCGAACGCGTCGTCGAGGTGCCCGCCCGAGAGGTCGAGGTCGGCGACGTCGAGCTGGGCGTCGAGGTCGTCGGGCGCCGCTGCGGCGGCGCCGCGGATCGCGTCGAGCGTCTTGCCCTGCAGCCGGCCGAGCGCGCGCACCTGCGCGAGGCCGGCCACGGCGAGCTGGTCGCGCGGGTCCTGCGCGATCGCGGTGCGGTAGGCGGCCTCTGCCGCCTGGTAGTCGCCGTGCTCGATCGCGTCGTAGGCCTCCTGGTGCAGCGGCGGCAGGGGCTGCTCGACGGGCTCGGCCGGCGCGTCGCCCTCGGCGCCGCCGGCGCCGAGGTGGACGCGCCCGTCGGCGCCGTGCTGGGCGCCCAGCTCGAGCAGCTGGTCGAAGAGCTGGTCGATCACCTCGGCGGGCTGCGAGCCGGCGAAGAGCGGCACGGGCTGGCCGGCGACGAGGGCCACGACCGTCGGCACGGACTGCGCCTGCAGGGCCTGCACGAGCTGCGGGCTGCGCTCGGCGTCGACCGCCGCGAGCACGAGCCGGCCGTCGCGGCCGCGCACCAGCCCGGCCACCGTGTCGACGAGCGCCACGGACGGCTCGCTGAAGCCCGCCCACAGCACCACGACGACGGGCAGCGTGCGGCTGAGCTCGAGCACCTCGCCGAAGCTGCGGTCGTCGGCCTCGATCACGAGCGGGTCGCCGCTCGCCCCGGGGCCTTCGCCGGGCTGCCCCTGCGGGGCCTGCGCGCGCTGCGCGAGGCTCGAGAGGTCGACCGCTCCGCGCAGGCCGATCGGTTCGTCAGGGATCGTCATCAGGGCACCTCCGATGCGTTCACGAGGCTCTCGGACCAGCCGAGCAGCCGGATCGGCTCATCGCTGCCGACCGCGGGGACGTAGAAGAGCAGCTGCAGCTCGCGGGTGGACTGCACGCCCTTGGCCGACTGCGCGGTGAAGCCCGAGAGCGCCCGGGCGGGGCTGCCGTCCTGGAAGCCCGTCGTGCCGCCGTCGTTCGGACGCGACTGCTCGGTGCGCGTGACGGTCGTCGACACGAGGGCGCCGGCGTCGTTCGTCGCGAGCGCGACCACCGGGTCGTCGCCGGCGGCGGCCGAGACGCTCAGCGAGATCGTCGGGTTCGCACCCTGCACCTCGTTGGTGCGGTTCGTCGCGTTGAGCTTGTCGTCGAGCTCGGTCGCGTCGAGGTCGAAGAGCTTCGCGTACTCGCTGTCGGCGCCCTTCATGAGCACGTCGGCGAAGGCCGTCGAGACCTGCGAGGGCGCGAGCACCAGGCCCTTGTAGTCGGGGGCGATGAGCGGCGCGCCGACCGAGGCCGGGGCGACGTCGGGGAACTCCGGGCCGGGGGCGAGCGAGACGGTGTAGAGCACCTGGTACTGCTCGCGCGGCGACTGCTGCTGCAGCACGAGCGCGGTCGGCGCCGCGGCCTCGTCGGTCCCCGACTCGATGACGGTGAGCACGGTGCGCGGCCAGCCGGCCTTCGGGTCGGCGGTGGTCTGCTGCGGCAGCATCACGGAGAGCGGCCCGGGCGGGATCGCGATGGCCTGCGTCTGGTCGGGCAGCGAGCCGCGGATCACGTAGTCGGCCGTGCGCGCATCGAGGGCGGGGCCGACGAAGCGGGCTCCGAGCGCCTCGGCGGCACGGGCCTCGTCGGCCTCGGCCGTCGACGCCGAGATGCTGCGCATGATGCGCTCCATCTGCGGTTCGGTCACGGCCGGCACCGCCTCGACCTCGCCCGCCTCCTCGGCGTCGCTCGCCTCGCCGCTCGGGGCGGGCGTGGCGGTCGCGGTCTCGGATGCCTCGGCGTCGCCGTTCTCGAAGCTCGGCCAGTAGTCGGCGGAGCAGGCACTGAGCGCGAGCGCCGGGACGAGGGCGAGCGGCACCAGGAACGCACGGCGGCCCGCGGAGCGCGAGCCGGATCCGTTCGAGGCCGAGCGGCCGAGCATCCGCTTCGGCATGCCTCGCGGCCCCTTCGGCAGGTTCCGGCGGGGGCCGCGCGAGCGGCGGTGGTTCAGCACGCCGGAGAGCAGCAGCGCGAGGCCCACGATGAACAGCACGGTGCCGCCGACCAGCAGCGGACCGGCCCACGGCGTGGCGTTGTCGAGCGGCCAGGCGATCGAGACCTCGTCGGGCGCGGGATCCGCCGTGCCCGATGCCACGATGACCGAGATGCCCTCGGGGACGTCGACCGTGGCGACCACGCTCGCGTCGCCCGCGAACTGGTCGAGCCAGAGATCGGAGTCCGCCGGCGACACGGCGGCCGCCGGCTCTGCGGCCTCGGCTCCGCCTTCGGCGGGAGGCGCCGCAGGATCGGCGGGCGCGGCCGGCTCGGCGGGCGCGGCATCCGCGTCGGCCCCGTCTGCGGACGTCTCGCCGGCCACCTCGTCGACGACGAGCTCGTCGGTCTCGGCGTCGTAGCCGACGACCGCGTGGTCGTCGCCTCGTACCCAGGCGTCGACGTCGGACGAACGGCCGTAGGCGACGAACACGCCGCCGTCGCCCTGCACGGTGATGGTCTGCTTGCCGGGGTGCGCGGCGAGGGCTTCGGGCTGGATCACGATGTAGTCGGACTCGGTGTCGATCGAGGCCGTCAGGGCGACCCGGTCGGGTTCGAGGAACACCGTGCGCTGGGCGATGCCGAGGCCGATGAGCACGGCCGCGGCGATGAACGCCACGATTGCGAAGACGAATCGCACGTAAGGACCTCCAGGGACAAAGACATTCCAGACTACCGAGCGCGCCTGAGCGTCTCCTAACCGTCAGCTGTGGACGGAATCCGGACGCGGCTGCAGGTGACCGTAGAATCAGAGGCGATCCCCGCATGCACTCCCCCCTTGTTGCGGGCCGACCCGGAGGAAGAATGGCCGTCGAAGAGACCGAGTTCACGCAGGTGTTCCGCGGATACGACAAGGACGAGGTCGACAAGGCGCTGGGCGG
>JBDIAF010000075.1:0-6991 GCA_039812245.1 Agromyces sp.
CGAGCCCCGTGGCCGCGGCGACGTCGGCGGCCGAGTAGCCGCTCGTCAGCACGGTGCCGTCGGCGACCTCGCCGCTGGCCTGCAGGGTCTTCGGCCCCTCGGCCGCCGCGTAGACGAGTGGCGCAGCGGCGGGCGGCCAGTCGAGCCGCACGGCGTCGAGCGACACGTAGCGCCCGTCGACGGCGAGCTCGTCGCCCGCGAGCAGTGCCCGCAGGGCCGGGACGTACTCGCGCATGAGCCCGAGCGGCGAGGCGACGCGCGCCCCGACCTGGCCCATCCACGGCAGCACGCCGTGGCCGACGCCGGGCAGCAGCCGCCCGGGGAAGAGCCGCTCGACGGTTGCGATCTCCATCGCGGCGACCGCGACGTTGCGCAGCGGCATGGGCGCGATGCCGATGCCGACGTGCAGCCGCTCGGTCCAGGCGAGCGCGGCCGTGGCCTGCGAGAACGCGCCCTGACGGAAGCAGTCCTCCCAGATCCAGAGCTCGGCGAGCCCCGCAGCCTCGGCGGCCTCGACGGCGGCGCGGAACGCCTCGGGCGGGTTCGGATAGGGGCTGAAGACGGCACCGACGCGAGTCATGCGTCCCACTCTTCCCCATCGCACCGACATGCGACAGCCTAGCGGCCGGGCCCCGCGTGGCGCGGAGGGCGCGCGCTCAGTCCCGGATGCGGGGCGGCAGCGCCGCCTCGCGCAGCGCGTCGAGCGCGGTGAGCGTCGGGTGCCCCTCGGCGAGCAGCGCCGCGTCGGAGCCGGGGTCGTCAAACGGCCCGAGATCGGCGACCGTGAGCCGCAGGCCGCCCTCGCCCGACTCGGTCGCCGTGGTCTGCACAATTCCGAAGGCGGCGAGGGTGGCCTCCTTCGGCTCGCGATCCCCGGCGTCGGCCTCGTTCGGCACGTTGAGGTTCAGCACCGTGCCCGGCGCCGCGGCCGTGAGGCGCTGCAGCACCGGGCGGGCGATGCGGGCGGCGGCCGCCCACTCGTGCGTCGTCGGATGCAGCCCGACGTCGAGCGAGACCGCCAGCCCCCGGCCGCCGCTCGCGCCGCCGGTGACGACGGCGCCGACGGTGCCGGAGTGCAGGATGGCGTGCCCGATGTTGGCGCCGCGGTTCACGCCCGAGAGCACGATGTCGGGCACCGCGCCGACGGCGCCCTGCGCCGCGATCAGCGCGATGAGGGCGGGCGCCGCCTGCACCGACCAGCAGGGCAGCTCGAGCCCGGGCAGGTCCTGCCGCTCCATGCGGATGCGCCCGTCGCGGTCGACGCCCGTGATCGACGCGCTCGAACCGCTCGACTCGGTCGCGGGCGCCGCCACGATCACGACGAAGCCCTCGTCGACGGCGGCCTCGGCGAGCGCGTGCAGGCCCGGCGAGGCGATGCCGTCGTCGTTCGTGACCAGCACGGTCGTCATGGCCGCTCGACCTCCGTTCGCTCGGCCAGTTCGTCGAGGGTGACGAACCCGGCCTCCTCCTCGAGCTCGCGCACCTCGACCTGTTCGCGCAGGCGCCTGATCGCCTCGGCGTCGCCGGTGCCGAGCCCGTGGCGGGTGACGTTGAGCGCCCCCGCCGCCGCGGCGAGCCGTGCGGCCTGCGGCAGTTCGTCGCCGTCGAGCAGCGCCGACACGAGCGCGGCCACGAACGAGTCCCCGGCACCGCTCGCGTCGACTTCCTCGAGCACCGGCGCCGTGACCGCGAACGCCCGGTCGCCCTCCACGAGCAGCGCCGCCGCGTCGGCGCGAGTGACGACCACGGCCTCGGCGCCGGCGTCGCGGATGGCGCGCGCGGCCCCGACCAGCTCCTCGGCCGTCTCGCCGCGCACGCGGCCCTCGTCGCGCAGCTCGCTCTCGCTGACCTTGACCAGCCGCACGCCGCCCGCGAGGGCGGCCGCCAGCCGTTCGCCGGCGAGGTCGACCACGACCGTGCGCCCGGCCGCGCCGAGATCGGCGGCGAGGCGCCGATAGAGGTCGGCGGGCAGGGTGGCGTCGTCGTGCGGTCCGCTGAGCAGCACCACGCCGACGTCCAGCGACTCCCGCAGCACTGCGTCGTACAGCTCGTCGAGGTCGTGCCGCGAGAGCGGGTCGCCGGGCAGATCGGCCACGGCTGCCCGTTCGCCGGCGCGCCGGTCGTGCACATAGGCCGGGCCCCGCCCCTCGCGCGTCACCGCGTGCACCTCGACGCCCTCGTCGGCGAGCAGGTGCTTGGCCACCTCGCCGGTCTCGCCCGCGAAGGAGGCGACCATGGCGACGTCGCGGCCGAGGGTGCGCAGCATGCGCGCCTGCCAGACCCCCTGGCCGCCGGCGTGGACGTGCAGCTCGTCGCCGGCATCGTCGCGTTCGAGCGTCACGGTGAGCAGCGGGGCGGGCGCGAAGATCAGCACATCGGTCATCGGATCCCTCCTGCCGCGAACGCTACGCCGCCCGGGCGGGCGCGCCACCGGGGTTCCGTCGCCCTGCCGAGCGGCCTATCATGCGGCGGCGGGTGCCCGCCCGAGGCATCCGTCACCGCGCGGCGACGAGCTCCAGCATCATGCGGGCGATGAGCTCGCGGTACTCGTCGACGCTCGCGCCCTCGACGCGCACGACGCGGTCGTAGACCTCGACCGACCCGACGACGTCGCCCAGCCGCGCGAGCTCGGCGTCGTCGACGTCGGCCCGCAGCCATCCGCGCTCGCGCCAGAGCCGCATCACGACGAGGTTCTCGGCGCGGATGCGGCCGGCGAGCGCGCGGAACTCCGCCGCGACCGACTCGTCGCCGCGCGCGGCCTCGGAGAGCGCGAGCCAGAGGCCGTGGCTCGTGCCGTTCACCGTGGCGAGCACCTCGGCGGTGATGCGCGCGGCGTCCTCGGCCGAGCGCGCCTGGAGGAAGCTCGATCCGAGCGGGGTCTCGAGCACGGGCGCGTTGCCGCCGGCGAACGACAGGAGGTCGATGCCCGCCTTCAGCAGGCGGATCTTCGGCCCGTGGGCCTGGACCGTCTCGGTCGAGACGCCGGCCCGTCGGGCGATCTGCGGAAGCGACGTGCCGGCGTATCCCCCGGCCGAGAACAGCTCGGCGGCCGCGCGGACGACGCGCTCACGGGTGGCCGCGGCCTGCTGCTCGCGCAGTTGCGAGGAATAGCGGCGCGTCGATTTCTGCTCCGACATATTGACTCCTTTACCACTGTGGTGAATACTGCCTGCTTGTAATCAATCCTATCCCACTCGACATTGGAGTCGTCATGGCATCGATCCTCATCGCCAGCGTGCCCGTCCACGGGCATGTCACCCCGCTGCTGCCGCTCGCGCGCGAGTTCGTCGCACGCGGCGATCGCGTGCGCTTCCTCACCGGCAGCCGCTTCCGCGACGTCGTCGCCGCGACCGGCTCGGAGCACGTGCCGTTGCCGGCCTCGGCCGACTTCGACGACCGCGCGGTCGGCGAGCGCTTCCCGGGTCGCGAGCGGATGTCGCCCGTGCGGGCGATGGCCCACGACATCGAGCACGTGTTCGTGCGTCCCGGCGCCGCGCAGTACGAGGCGCTGCAGCGCCTGCTCGCCGAGGCGCCGGCCGATGCGGTCGTCACCGACCCGACCTTCGCCGGCGGCGCCCTGCTCGTCGAGCTGCCGGCCGAGCGGCGGCCGCCCGTCATCGTCGCGGGCGCCCTGCCTCTCAACCTGCCCTCGGCAGACCTGGCCCCCTTCGGCCTCGGCCTGCAGCCCCTGGGAGGCCCGGTGGGGCGACTGCGCAACCGGGTCCTCCACGCGGTGACCGATCGCCTCTTCGCCACGGTGAACGCGGCCGGCCGAGAGGTGTCCGAGCAGGTGCACGGGCAGGACGCCAGGATCCCCGTCATGGACTGGATGCGCCACGCCGACGCGATCGTGCAGCTCACGGTGCCGTCGTTCGAGTACCCGCGTCCCGACGCGCCGACGAGCCTCGTCTTCACCGGGCCCGTGTCGAGCTCGGGCGCGCGCGACCATGCGCGGCCCGAGTGGTGGCACGAGCTCGACGGCTCGCGCCCGGTGATCCACGTCACCCAGGGCACCCTGGCCAACGACGACCTCTCGGAGCTCGTGCTGCCGACCGTCGAGGCGTTCGCGGGCCGCGACCCGCTCGTCGTCGTCACGACCGGGGGCGCGCCGGTGGCGAGCCTCGGCGCCCTGCCTGGCAACGTGCGCGCGGCCGAGTTCGTGCCCTACGACGAACTGCTGCCGCGCACCTCGGTGATGATCACCAACGGCGGCTACGGCGGCGTGCAGTTCGCCCTGCGCCACGGAGTGCCGCTCGTCGTCGCCCCGGGCAAGGAGGACAAGGTCGAAGTCGCCGCACGCGTCGCCTGGTCGGGTGCGGGCATCGATCTGCGCGACGAGCGTCCGGCGCCGGCGCGCATCCGCCGGGGCGTCGAGCGCGTGTTGCGCGACCCGCGCTTCCGGCTCGCCGCCCGGCGCCTCGGTAACGAGATCGCCGCGTCGTCCGGCGCGCGCGGCTTCGTCGACGCGGTCGACGCCGTGGTGCGCCGCCGCGAGGGCGCGTCCGCCATTCGGTGAGCGGCCCCGACGGACGCAGACGCGAACGCGGACACGGACACCCGCGCGAAGACACGGATGCCTCGCGGCGCCCCGGCCGCGAGGCATCCGGTCTGCGAGGCGACCGCCGCGCTCAGACCGACGCCGGCGAGGTCCCCAGTTCCGCGTCGGCCTCCGGCACCGATTGCTCGCGCGCCGCCCGCGCTCGCCCGCGCGCCGTCGCCGCCGCGAACCACCAGAGCGCGAAGCCGAGCACGGGCACCAGGAGGTCCGTGTAGAGGATCGGCCCGGCGTTGTCGGGCGACAGGTTGCCCGTCTCGACGATGTCGACGATGTGGGCCGACGCCGCACCCCAGAGGAAGCACGCGGGCCCGACGATGGCGGCGAACTTCAGGCTCAGGGGCATCCGCTTCGGGAACGCGATGAAGCCCACGATGCCGATGCCCAGGCTCGCGTAGCCGACCTCGGTCTGGAAGGGGCTGTCCGCCCAGCCGATGAGCGACGCGGTGAACTCGCCGAACGCGATGTGCATCACGGCGTTGAAGACGTAGGTGACCCCGATCGCGAAGAAGAGGAACCAGCTGAGCAGCGTCGCGGCGACGCCCGCGCGGCCGGGCCGCTGCACGGCGATGACGATCAGCGCCACGATCAGACCGATCACGAGGAACGTGACCGTGAAGTTGCCCAGTGCGAGCTCGATGAACTCGCCCACCATCTCGCCCATGCGCCCCCCTCGTCTGCGGTACGGGGTGCACGTTACCGGCTGCGCCCGGGTGCGCACAGCACGGTCGGCCGCCCCAATTCGGGGTCGCGCCGCTCAGATCCCCTCGGCGATCTCCTTGATCGCCGCGAGACGCGCCTCCCACTCGCGCCCGATCGCGTCGAGGCGGTTCGCGGTGGCGCTGAGCTCGGAGCCGACGACCCGGTAGCGCACCTCTCGGCCGACGCGCACCGGCTCGACGAGCCCGACCTCGGCGAGCAGGGCGAGGTGCTTGGCGATGGCCTGGCGCGTCACGGGCAACCGCTCGGCGAGGGCCGACGCCGAGGCGTCGCCCTGGCCGAGGGCCGCCAGGATGCTCCACCGCGTCTCGTCGCCGAGGGCAGCGAACACCGGGACCAGCGTCGCGCTCATTCCTCGCCCTCGAGCAGGGCGACGAGCTTGTCGAGCTCGGAGACCCACCCTTCCGCGTGGTCCGCCATGTTGGCCGCCGGGTCGCTCGTGCGGTCGAAGCCGCGCTCGACCACGGTGCATGCTCGAGCTGCAGGACGAGGCGGGCTACTGGGGCGGGTCGACGTACGGCTCGCGGGGCGAGCGCGACACCGTCATGTGGACGCTGCACGTGCTGCTGCGCTTCGGCGTCGACCCCGAGGCATCCGAGGTGCGCGAGGCGATCGCGCGCGTGCGCGACGGCGTGGTCTGGCCCGAGGCCGACGGCGGCCGCGCCTTCTTCGAGGGCGAAGAGGAGGAGTGCGTGAACGGCGGCGTGCTCTCGTACGCGGCGTACTTCGGCGCGCTCGACGTCGCGGGCGACGAACTCGTCGACCGGCTGCTGATGCAACGGCTCCCCGACGGCGGGTGGAACTGCGACCCGATCGCCGAGTCGACCCGATCGTCGTTCGACACCACCCTGTGCGTGCTCGAGGGGCTGCGCGCCTTCCAGCGCGCGACCGGCACGCACGACGCCTCGCTCGCGACCGCCGTCCTGACGGGCGAGGAGTACCTGCTCGACCGCGGGCTCTACCTTCGTGCCTCGACCGCCGAGGTCGCCAACCCGCGATACACGGGCTTCGCGTTCCCGATGTACTGGTTCTACGACGTGCTGCGCGCGCTCGACCACTTCCGGCTGAACGGCGGCCCGGCCGATGCGCGGCTCGCACCGGCGCTCGAGCTGCTGCGCTCGCAGCGCCGGGGCGACGGGCGCTGGCCGGCCGGCCCGCAGCGCAACACCCTGCGCGGGTGGTTCGTCGAGGCGCCAGAGGGCGCACCGAGTCGCTGGAACACGCTGCGCGCCCTGCGGGTGCTGCGCTGGGCCGGGGCCGACCAGGCGGCCCTCGCCTGACGCCGCGCCCGCCCGCCCGGAGAAGCGCGCCCCGCTCATAGGATTGCCGGGTGACCACGAGCCCGCCCGCCGCACGACGCACGACGCGGACCGCCTGGGTGTGGGCGGTCATCGCCGTGGTCGTCGGCGTTCCGCTGGTGCTCGCGGCCTGGATCGGCCTGATCCTCCTCGGCGAGGGCCTCGGCTGGGGGCTCACCGCGAACGAGGTGTTCGCCTGGCTCCTCGCCGTGGTCGTCGCTGTCGGGCTCTGGCCGTTCGCGATCCACGGTTCCCACCGGCAGCTCTGGCACTACCGCGAGCGCGGGCCCGGTGAGCGGATCCGTTGGGGCAGCGAGCCGACCTCGCCGGTGCCGCGGGTCAGGTGGACGGCGGGCGAGCTGCTCGCGCGGGTCGCGATCCTGGTGCTGGGCGCCGTCGCGCTGCTCGCGATCTGCGG
>JBDIAF010000076.1:0-6986 GCA_039812245.1 Agromyces sp.
TGATGACGACTGCGGCGAAGGACCGCCCGTCGCGCAGCTCGTTCACGAGCTGCGCGACGGCGTCGCGCACCGTGAGGTCGATGCCGGCCGTCGGCTCGTCGGCGATCAGCAGCTGGGGTCCGAGCACGAGTGCGCGGGCGAGCGCGACGCGCTGCCGCTGCCCGGCCGAGAGCTCGTACGGGTACTTGTCGAGGTGCCCGAGCGGCAGGCGCACGGCGTCGACGAGCGTCGCCACCCGCGTCGCCAGGGCGCGGGCGTTGTAGTGGCGGTCGCGCTCGAGGATCGGCTCGCCGACGATCTCGGCCACGGTGCGGTCGGCCGGCAGGGAGTCGGATGCCCCCTGCGGGAGGTAGCCCACGTGGAACGCGAACTCGGGCAGCCTGCGTCGCGGCAGCTTGCGCAGCCCCTGCCCGAGCACGCTCGCGTCGCCGCCCGTGATGACGGGCTGCCCCTCGGCGCGGCCGTCGAGGAACTGGCCCGAGAGCACCCGCGCGAGCGTCGACTTGCCGCTCCCGGCGCTGCCGAGCACGCCCAGCACCTCGCCCGGTCCCACGCTCAGCGTGATGCCATGCAGGGCGACGTGCGCCGGACTCGGCCCCTTCGCGGCGTACTCGACCGAGAGGTCGCTCAGCACGATGGGGCGGGAATGCGCGGCGTTGTGCATGCTCAGGCGTCCTCTCGCAGTCGGCGCAGCTCCTCTCGACGCGCAGCCTGTTCGACCGGGTCGGGCACCGGCAGCGACGCTAGCAGGCGCTTCGTGTAGGCCTCGCCCGGCGCGCCCAGCACCTGCGCACCCGAGCCCTCCTCGACGAGCCGACCGTGGTAGAGCACCGCGATGCGGTCGGCGAGCAGGTCGACCACCGCGAGGTCGTGGCTGATGAACAGCGAGGCGAAGCCGAACTCGCGCTGCAGCTCGCTGAACAGCTCGAGCACGCGCGCCTGCACCGAGACGTCGAGCGCGCTCGTCGGCTCGTCGGCGATGAGGAGCTCGGGCTCGAGGGCGAGCGAGCGGGCGAGGCTCGCGCGCTGCCGCTGGCCGCCCGACAGCTCGTGCGGGTAGCGGTCGCCGTAGGCGCGAGGCAGCTGCACCGCCTCGAGCAGCTCGTCGACGCGCCCGCGCGCCTCGGCGGCGTTGCGGGCCCGCCCGTGGATGACGAGCGGCTCGGCCACGCACTCGGCGATCGTGAGCAGCGGGTTGAAGCTCGACGCGGGGTCCTGGAAGACGAAGCCGATGCGGCTGCGGGTCGGACGGAACTCGCGCTCGCGGATGCCGTTCATCTCGTGGCCGAGCACCTGCAGCGAGCCGCCGGTGACCTTGGTGAGCCCGGCGATCGCACGACCGATCGTGGTCTTGCCCGAGCCCGACTCGCCCACCAGCCCGAGCACCTCGCCCGGCCGGATCACGAGGTCGACGCCCTGCACCGCGCGGAAGCCGGGGCGGCCGAAGCGGCCGGGGTACTCGATCTCGAGCCCGCGAGCCTCGACGACCGGGGTCTGCTCGGCCCACCCGGCGGGACGGGCCGCCGCGCGGGCCTCGGCCCGTGCGGTGCCGTGGCCGACGTGCGGCACGGCGGCGAGCAGCGCCTTGGTGTAGTCGTCCTGCGGTGCGGCGAAGAGCTCGCGCACCCCGGCCTGCTCGACGAGCTTGCCCTGGTACATGACGGCGACCCGGTCGGCGAGGTCGGCGACCACGCCCATGTTGTGCGTGATGAGCACGATGGCCGTGCCGAACTCGTCGCGGCAGCGACGCAGCAGGTCGAGGATCTCGGCCTGGACGGTGACGTCGAGCGCGGTCGTCGGCTCGTCGGCGACGATGAGGCCCGGATCGAGCACGAGCGCCATCGCGATGACGATGCGCTGCTTCTGCCCGCCCGAGAACTGGTGCGGGTAGTGGTCGATGCGGGTCTCGGGGTCGGGGATGCCGACCTTGCCGAGGATCTCGATCGCCCTGGCGCGGGCATCCTGCTTCGAGACGGAGCCGTGCGCGCGCAGCCCCTCCATGATCTGCCAGCCGACCGTGTAGACCGGGTTCAGGGCGGTCGACGGCTCCTGGAAGACCATGGCGACGTCGGTGCCGCGCACCTCGCGCAGCTGCGGCTTCGACAGTGCGATGACGTCGCGCTCGCGGGTCCCCTCGCGGTTCGACAGCAGCACGACGCCGCTCGTCGTGGCGGTCTCGGGCAGCAGCCCGAGGATCGTCTTCGCCGTGACCGTCTTGCCGCTGCCGGACTCGCCGACGATCGCGAGCACCTCGCCTCGAGCGACCTCGAGCGACACGTCGTCGACGGCCTTCACCGCACCCTGGTCGGTGGAGAAGGAGACTCCCAGGTTCTTGATCTCGACGACCGTGCTCATTGCTTGACCTCGATTCCGTGCTCGTCGAACGTCGCGCCGTCCTCCAGCCCTCGAAGGCCGCCGGGGCCCGCGCTCAGCGTGCCACCGGGCACGACGGAGGTCTCGGCGACCTCGCCCGCGGCTTGAGCCACCCGTCGCCGGCCGCGCAGCCGCGGGTCGGCGAGGTCGTTGAGGCTCTCGCCGACGAGCGTGATGCCGAGCACCGACAGCACGATCGCGAGGCCCGGATACAGGGCGGTCCACCAGATGCCGCTCGTGACGTCGGCGAGCGCCTTGTTGAGGTCGTAGCCCCACTCGGCGGCGGCGGTCGGCTCGATGCCGAAGCCGAGGAAGCCGAGCCCCGCGAGCGTCAGGATCGCCTCCGACGAGTTCAGCGTGAAGATGAGCGGCAGCGTGCGGGTGGCGTTGCGCAGCACGTGACGGAACATCACCCGGCCGTGCGAGGCCCCGAGCACCTTGGCCGACTCGACGTAGGCCTCGGCCTTGATGCGAACCGTCTCCGCGCGGATGACCCGGAAGTACTGGGGGACGAAGACGACGGTGATCGAGAGCGCCGCGGCGAGGATGCCGCCCCACAGGCTCGACTGGCCGCCGGAGATCATGATCGACAGCGCGATCGCCAGCAGCAGCGACGGGAACGCGTAGATCGCGTCGCAGATGACGACGAGCACCCGGTCGAACCAGCCGCCGAAGTACCCCGACACGAGGCCGAGCAGCACGCCGAGGAAGATCGACGCGATCACGGCGACGATGATCACGAGCAGCGCGGTCTGCGCGCCCCAGATCACGCGCGAGAGCACGTCGTAGCCGCCGACGGTCGTACCCCAGACGTGCTCGGGCGACGGCGGCTGCTGGCTGCCGAACGGCCCGTCGGGCCCGCGCAGCTGCGCGAAGCCGTACGGCGCGAGCACGGGGGCGAAGATCGCCGTGAGCACGAAGGCCGCGGTGATCACGAGGCCCGTGACGAGCATGCCGCGCTGGAGGCCGACGCTCTGGCGCAGCTGGTGCACGACGGGCAGGCGATCGCGCAGCAGGCGCTTCGGCGCCGCCGGCGCAGTGGTGGTCGTGGCGGTCATCTCAGTACCTCACCCTCGGGTCGATGAGCGCCGCGATGATGTCGACGACGAAGTTGGTGAGCGCGACGACCACGGCCAGCAGGGCGACGATGCCCTGCACCGCGACGAAGTCGCGGGCCTGCAGGTACTCGGCGAGCATGAAGCCGAGGCCCTTCCACTCGAAGGTCGTCTCGGTGAGCACGGCGCCGCCGAGCAGCAGCGCGATCTGCAGGCCGATGACCGTGATGATCGGGATCAGCGCGGGGCGGTAGGCGTGCTTGGTCACGAGGCGCCGTTCGCCGACGCCGCGCGAGCGCGCCGCGTCGACGTAGTCGGTCGAGAGCGTGCCGATGACGTTGGTGCGCACGAGCCGCAGGAAGATGCCGGCGGTCAGCAGGCCGAGCGTGATCGCCGGCAGCACCGCGTGCCACAGCACGTCGCCGAGCACCGCCGGGTCGCCGGTGAGGATCGCGTCGATCGTGTAGACGCCCGTCTGGAACGGCAGCACCTGCATCTGCAGCTCGGCGCCCGTCGACGCCCGACCCGCGACCGGCAGCCAGCCGAGCTGCACCGAGAAGACGAGCTTCATCAGCATGCCCGCGAAGAAGACCGGGGTGGCGTAGCAGAGGATGGCGAAGACGCGCAGCACGGCGTCGCCCCAGCGGTCGCGCAGGTAGCCGGCGAGCATGCCGAGCGGGATGCCGACGATGAAGGCGACCACGAGCGCGTAGAACGCCAGCTCGAGCGTCGCGGCGCCGTAGGTGAGGATCACCTCGGTGACGGGCCGGTTGTCCGAGAGCGTCGTGCCGAAGTCGCCGGTGAGGATCTGGCCGAGGTACTCGAGGTACTGCACGATGATGGGGCGGTCGTAGCCCGCATTGTGGATCGCCTCGGCGAGCTGGTCGGGCGGCAGCTTGCCTCCGAGGGCCGCGGTGATCGGGTCGCCGGTGCCTCGCATGATGATGAACACCACGGTCACGAGGATGAACACCGTGGGGATGATCAGCAGGGCGCGGATCGCGATGTACCTGCCGAGGCTGCCGCCGGAGGATCTCTCGGGGCGTTTGGCGGCGCTGCCGGGGGTGATCGGCGGCGCGGTCGTCGTTGAGCTCATGTTCGCCTATCTTCGGGACGGAACGGACGGGCGGCCCGCTCGCGATCGGAGCGGGCCGCACGTTCGGTTCTCTGGAAGAGACCTTACCGGCTGGTGGAGGTCAGTCCTTCGCCAGCGCGGCGTAGCGGAACTTGAACGACGGGTCGAGGGTCTCCTCGGTGCCCGTCACGTCCGTGCCGACGACCGCGACCTGCGCGCCCTGGAGGTACGGCACGGTCGACAGGTCGGCCGCCACCTTCTCCTGGATCTGCTCGATGAGCGCGGTGCGCTCGGCGGGGTCGGCCGTGACGGCCTGCTGCAGGATCAGGTCGTTGACCTCCTGGTTCTCGTAGTGGTTCGCGAGGAAGTTCTCGATCAGGAAGAACGGCGTGAGGTAGTTGTCGGCGTCCGAGTAGTCCGGGAACCAGCCGAGCTGGTACGCGGGGTAGACGTCGGCCGTGCGGTCCTTCGAGTACTGCACCCACTCGGTGGTCTGCAGGTTCACGTCGAAGAGGCCGGAGGCGTCGAGCTGGTCCTTGATCAGGGCGTACTCGTCGCCCGACGACGGGCCGTAGTGGTCGTTCGAGTACTGGAGGTTCAGCTCGACCGGGGTGGTCACGCCGGCCGCCTCGAGCGTCGCCTTCGCCTTGTCGACGTCGGGGGCGCCGCTGCCGTCGCCGTAGAGCTCCTTCAGCGCCTCGACCTGGCCGGTGAGGCCGGCGGGCACGTAGGAGTACAGCGGCGTGTAGGTGCCCTTGTAGACCTGCTCGGCGATCTCGTCGCGGTCGATGAGGTCGGCGACCGCCTGGCGCACCGCGAGGGCCTTCGCCGGGTCGGCCTCGGGCGTGGTGGCGCCGTACGGCTGGGTGTTGAAGTTGAAGACGATGTAGCGGATCTCGCCGCCGGGGCCGTTCACCACCTTCACCTTGTCGTTGCCCTTGAGGTCGTCGATGTCGGTCGCCGAGAGGCTGCGGAACGCGACGTCGACGTTGCCCTCCTGCACGTCGAGCTTCAGGTTCGACGAGTCGGCGTAGTACTTGACGTTGACCTTGTCGGTCTTCGCCGGCCCGAGCAGACCCTCGTAGTCGGGGTTCGCCTCGTACGCGATGAGCTCGTTGAGCTTGTAGCTCGTGATGTTGTACTGGCCGGCGAAGGCCTTGCCCTCGACGATGTCGTCGTCGCTCGTGACCGAGTCGGCCGAGAAGACGTCCTCGTCGACGATCGGGCCCACCGGGCTCGAGAGGATCTGCGGGAAGATCTGGTCGTTCTCGCTCTTGAGGTGGAAGACGACGGTCGTGTCGTCGACGGCCTCGGTCGAGTCGAGGTTGTACAGCAGCGACGACGGGCCGTTCTCGTCGGCGATCGCGAGCTGGCGGTCGAAGGTGAACTTCACGTCAGAGGCGGTGAGGTCGTTGCCGTTGGCCCACTTGAGGCCCGGCTTGAGCTTCACGGTGTACTCGGTCGGCGAGGTGAACTCGGCCGACTCGGCGATGTCGGGCTCGACGTCGGGGCTGCCGTACGGCGTGTTCATGAGGAACGGGTACACCTGGTTCATCACGGCGAACGAGCCGTTGTCGTACGAGCCCGCCGGGTCGAGCGACGTGATCTTGTCGGTCGTGCCGATCGTCAGCGAGCCGCCGCCGCTCGTGCCGGAGTCGCTCGAGCCGCTGCCGGCCGAGCAGCCGGCGAGGGCGAGCGCGGCGACCGAGAGCCCGGCGACGGCGATCAGGCCGCGCCGCGCAGTGGTGGATGCGGATGTCATATCCGGGTCCCTCTTCCTGTCAGGATGCATCGCGGGACGCGCGCCATCGGCGCCGCTCCGCGATTCGATATGTCCCACACCTAGCACACCGGACTCGATTCGTGCATGGACGAGGGTTCAGACGGCGGAATGTTTACCGATCTGCAATCAACGGCGCAAGCGTCGCGCGTCGTGCGCGTCGTGGACGAGTGGCACGCGTCACTCCGCCCGCAGCGCCACGCGTTCGCGATCGATCTCGACGATGGCGCGCTGCAGCATGTCGTAGCTCGCGCGGTCCTCCCCCGCCAGCCGGGTGAGCCGGCCCATGAGCTCGACTTTCTGGCGCAGCAGCTCGCGGTCGACGAGCGAGGCGAGCACGCCCCGTACCCACCCCGCGATGGCGGCCTCGTTGCGCTGGGGAACCGGCAGCACGGCGAGCTGCTGCACCACGCCCGCGAACGGCGCGGGCACCTGCGCGACGACGCGATCGACGGATACGCCGCCCGAGACCGCTGCGGCCGCGATCCCGTCGCGCACCACGGCGAGGGTGGCGTTCTCGAACCGCGCCTCCACGGCGTGCTGCAGCAGCGATGCGTCGACGTGCGCCGGGTACTGCAGCATCGCCTGCAGGGCCTCGCGCTCGAGGCGGGTCGAGGGGTCGTTCGGCAACTCGGCGATCGAGAACGGCCGATCCGGGGCATCCGCCACCGACGCGCTCGGGCCGGATGCCTCGCCGCCGCGC
>JBDIAF010000077.1:0-6923 GCA_039812245.1 Agromyces sp.
GCGGCCCGTGACCTCGACCGACGTTCGACTCAGTCGACGCGGGCCGGCGCCGTCGGCACCGCCGCCGAGGTGGGGCACGGCTGGCCGCCCACGAGGCGGGTGCAGGGCGGCAGGAACCCCTCGAAGCGCACCTCCGTGGGATCGCCGAACCAGCGGTTCCAGAGCAGCCAGAAGTTGAGATTGCCCCACGCCGAACAGCCGTCGCCGTCGGCGTCGGTCGAGGCGAGCGCCGCCTCGTTCGGCTGGTACGGCGTGTAGTTGTAGAGGTTCGCGGTGGCCTGGTTGCTGATCGCCACCTCGCTCGCACCGCAGGCGGCATCGGGGTTGTACGCGACCGGGACGGTGCCGATGCGGTACTGCCGGTCGGGGTGCTGGGTGTACTGCCGGAACTGCCAGGCCGCGTTGTACACCTGGTTGAAGAAGCCGAAGTACTCCTGATCGCAGTCGGCGGTGTCGGGGCAGGCGTAGCCGGTGGCGCGGGCGTAGCCGTACTCGCTCGGCCGGGTGAGCAACGACTGCTCCTTCTGCAGCAGCACGAGCAGCGTCTTCGGGTTGATGCCGCACGCCTCGGCCACCTTGGCGATGATGCGGCTCGCGCGCTCGCCGGTGGCGCCCTGGTAGGCGCTGCAGTGACCCGGTTCCTGCGCGGGTTGCGTCGTCGTGCCCTGCCGGTAGTCGGCCAGGCACGGCACCCCGGGGTCCGCGCGGCACGGCAGCGCCTCGAGGAAGTCCTGGATCTGGCCCTCGTCGAGGGCGCCGCTGTCGAAGAAGCTGTCGTCGCTCACGATGAGGCCGGGGTCGAAGCCGGCCGTGTCGACCTCGTCGTGCTGCTCGGGGTTCGCGCGCGCGGTCGAGGCCGGATCGGCGGGCGCGGCGCAGCCGGCGAGCACGATCACCGCGGCGGCGGCGATCGCGGCGGCGAGACGACGGAGGCTGGTCACCGGATCGACGCTACCGTGCGCGGGTGCGATCGAGCTGTGAACGCCGCGCGCGGCGGTCAGACCCGCTCGCGCGGCACGACCCGGTCGGCGATCTTCGCCAGCGTTCCCTGCGGGGGCGTCTCGTTGTAGCGGTCGGCGAGCTCCTGCCCGGTCAGGGCGTGGATCGCGGCCATGATCTCGTCGGTCGCGGAGCGCCGGGCCCTGCCGGAGGTCGCGGGCCCGTGCGACGAGAGGTCGATGGGCTCGCCGAAGTGCACCGTGACCGGCCGCACTCGCGGCAGCTTGGCGCCGACGGGCTGGATCTCCTGCGTGCCGATGAGGCCGACCGGCACGACCACGGCGCCCGTGGTGAGGGCGAGCCACGCGACGCCCGTGCGGCCCTTGTAGAGCCGGCCGTCGAGCGAGCGGGTGCCCTCGGGGTAGAGCGCGAAGGCGTTGCCGCCCTCGAGGATGCGCCGGCCGAGGTCGAGCGCCTCCTGCGCCTGGCTGCCGGCCCCGCGTTCGACGCTCACGGCGCCGATCGCACCGAAGAAGGTGCGCGAGACCCAGCCCTTGAAGCCGCTGCCGGTGAAGTAGTGCGACTTCGCCAGGAACTGCACGGGGCGCGGCGCCACGAGGGGGATCACCATGCTGTCGACGAACGACAGGTGGTTCGAGGCGAAGATGACCGGGCCCTTGCGCGGCACGCGATCGCGGCCAGTGACCCTGGGCCGCCAGACGAGCTTCACGAGCGGCCGCAGGATGCCTCGTGCGATGACGTAGGTGGCTCCGGGCCGCTTCGGCGCGGCGGGTACGGCATCGGCCTCGATCTCGCTCACCCGTAGAGCGTAGGCGCCGCCGTATGCGCCGAATGGCATACCGGGAGGGCGGGGCGTGCGGGGTCCGCCGCGGTCGCCGTAGGGTGGTCTCGTGCGCAGCGTGATCATCCTCGGCTCCTCCGGCTCCATCGGCACCCAGGCGCTCGACGTCATCCGCGCGAATCCGCGCCGCTTCGAGCTCGTCGGCCTCGGCGTCGGATCGAACCGCGCGCTGCTGGAGGAGCAGGCGGCGGAGTTCGGCGTCGAGCACACCGCGGTCGGCATCGAGGAGGCGGTGCAGCTCGTGCGCGACGTCGACGCCGACGTCGTGCTCAACGGCATCACGGGCTCGGTGGGCCTCGGGCCCACCATCGCGACGCTCGAGCGCGGTGCGACGCTCGCGCTCGCGAACAAGGAGTCGCTCATCGTCGGCGGCGATCTCGTGACCCGCCTCGCGAAGCCGGGGCAGATCGTGCCGGTCGACTCCGAGCACTCGGCCATCGCGCAGGCGTTGCGCTCCGGCGCCCGTGACGAGGTGCGCCGCCTCGTGCTCACCGCATCGGGCGGCCCGTTCCGAGGCCGCAGCCGGGAGTCCCTCGTCGGCGTGTCGCCGGCCGAGGCGCTCGCGCACCCCACCTGGGACATGGGCCTCGTCGTCACCACGAACTCGGCGACGCTCGTCAACAAGGGCCTCGAGGTGATCGAGGCGCACCTGCTCTTCGACGTCGACTACGAGCGCATCGACGTCGTCGTGCACCCGCAGTCGGTCGTCCACTCCATGGTCGAGTTCGTCGACGGATCGACGATCGCGCAGGCCTCGCCGCCCGACATGCGCCTGCCGATCTCGCTCGGGCTCGACTGGCCCGACCGGGTCGCGGCGGTCGGCCGGCCCCTCGACTGGACGCGCGCGCAGAGCTGGACGTTCGAGCCCCTCGACGAGGCGGCGTTCCCGGCCATCCGGCTCGCGAAGCAGGTGGGCCGCGCCGGCGGCGAGTACCCCGCGGTGTTCAACGCCGCCAACGAGCAGGCCGTCGCGGCGTTCCACGCCGGCCGCATCGGCTTCCTCGACATCGTCGACACGGTGCGCGAGGTCGTCGAGCAGCACGAGGCGTCCGGCCCGGTCACCCTCGAGTCGCTCGCCGCGGCCGAGGCATCCGCGCGCCGCTCGGCCGATGCGCGCATCGCCGCGCGCACAGCCGATCGATAGCCCGCGCCCAGCGCGCTCGAAGCCGTCCCGAGTACGCTCGACGACGTGGAATCCGTGCTCGCGTTCGTCATCGGCGTCGCCGTCATCGTCGTCGGCCTCGCCCTGTCGATCGGCCTGCACGAGATCGGGCACCTCGTGCCCGCCAAGCTCTTCAAGGTCAAGGTCACCCAGTACATGATCGGCTTCGGCCCCACGATCTGGTCGAGGCGCAGGGGCGAGACCGAGTACGGGGTGAAGGCCATTCCGCTCGGCGGCTACATCTCGATGATCGGCATGTTCCCGCCGGGCAAGGGCGGCGTGAAGTCCGACTCGACCGGGTTCTTCCGCGGCCTCGTGCAGGACGCGCGCGACCAGAGCGCCGACTCGATCACCCCGGGAGACGAGGATCGGGCGTTCTACCGGCTGCCCGTCTGGAAGCGCATCATCGTCATGTTCGGCGGCCCGCTCATGAACCTCGTGCTCGCCGTGGTGCTGTTCGGCGTGCTCTTCATGGGCTTCGGCATGCCGCAGGCGTCGACGACGATCGGCAGCGTCAGCGCCTGCGCCTTGCCGGCGGGCAGCGAGCAGCAGGAGTGCGGCGCCGACGACCCGAAGGCGCCCGGTGCCGCCGCCGGCCTCGAGCCGGGCGACCGCATCGTGTCGATCGACGGCACCCCGATCACCGCGTGGACCCAGTCGACCGAGATCATCCGCGACCACGCCGACGAGCCCCTCGTCTTCGTGGTCGAGCGCGACGGCGCCGAGCGCACGGTGGCCGTCACGCCGATGCTCAGCGAACGCTACGTGCTCGACGAGAACGGCGAGGTCGTCGTCGGCGCGAACGGCGAGCCCGAGACCACGAGTGCGGGCTTCGTCGGGATCTCGCCCGCCTCCGAGCGCGTCGCGCAGCCACCGGCAGCCGTGCTCGAGGCCGTGGGGCAGAACATCAGCGGGGTCGCCGGCATCGTGGTCAACCTGCCGCAGCGCCTGGTCGACGTCGCGAACGCCGCCTTCGGTCCGGGCGAGCGCGATCCGAACGGCCCGATCTCGGTCGTCGGGGTGGGCCGGGTCGCCGGCGAGATCGCCTCGATCGACGCGATCCCGGTCGTCGACAAGGCCGCCGGCATGATCGGCATCCTCGCCTCGCTCAACATCGCGCTCTTCGTCTTCAACCTCATCCCGCTGCTGCCGCTCGACGGCGGGCACATCGCCGGGGCGATCTGGGAGGGCATCCGGCGAAGCTGGGCGCGCCTGCGCCGCCGTCCCGACCCCGGGCCGGTCGACCTGGCCAAGCTGATGCCGCTCACGATGGGCGTCGTCGTGGTGCTCGGGGCCATGAGCGCCCTGCTGATCTACGCCGACCTCGTGAAGCCGGTGAGCGTGCTCTGAGCGTGCGCGTACGCCCGGGGGAGTACCGGCACGGCCTCCGGCGGTCGGATCCGGCCGGCCGAGGCCGGGGATACCATCGTTGGATGCCCCAGCAGCACGGCGCCGAGCCGCACCGCACCGGGCCGCACGCCGGCTGGTCGTCCGGCCCCGAGTCGCCCTGGGAGCGGCGTGCGTCGCGCTCCGGCCCGCCGCCTGCGGTCGTGCTGCTCGTGCCCGTCGTGGTCAGCCTGATCGTCCAGCTGCCCGCCGCGATCGGCATGTCGTACTGGGCGGCGTTGCCGCCCGGGCGCGCCGCCCTGCAGATCGGGCTCGCCGTCGCCGGGCCCCTGGCGCTGCTCGCCTCGCGTCGTCTCCCCGGCCCGACCGTCGCGGTGGTCTCGGCGCTCGCGCTCGCCGCGGTGCTCACGGGACCCGACGCCGGCCCGCCCTACCTCGCGCTCGGCTTCGCCATCGTGCTCGCGATCGTTCGCGGCGCCGCGGTCTGGGCGGCCGCCTCGGTGGGAGTCGCCTGGGTCGCCGCCCTCGTGCTCGGCGTCATCGGGGGCCATGACTGGCATCCGTTCCGCATCGCCCTGGCGACGGCGGCCCTCGGCGTGTGCTTCGCGATCGGGTGGTTCGCGCGGACCCGCAGGGCCCGGGCCGAGGCGTTCCGCGAGCAGGCCGTGAGGCGGCGCCGGTCGGCCGAGGAGCGCGAGCGGGTGCGCATCGCCCGTGAGCTGCACGACGTGCTCGGCCATGCGCTCTCGCAGATCAACGTGCAGGCGAGCGTCGGCCTGCACCTCATGGATCGCGACCCCGAGCAGGCTCGCACCGCCCTCGCGAGCATCAAGGCCTCGTCGAAGACCGCGCTCGACGAGGTGCGCAGCGTCCTCGGCGTGCTGCGCGAGGGCGAGGCGCCCCTCGTGCCGCAGGCCGAACTGGCGCAGCTGCCGCGGCTCGTCTCGGAGTTCCGCGTGCCGGGGCTCGACTGCCGCCTCGTCGACCGCCTCGACGGTCAGGTGCCCGCGCGCCCGAGCCAGTTCGCCGCGTACCGCATCGCACAGGAGGCGCTCACGAACGTGGCCCGGCATGCCGAGGCGAGTCGGGTGGAAGTCGAGCTCGCCCGCGACGGCGAGGTGCTCGTCGTGACGATCGACGACGACGGCGCAGGCCTCTCCGCGGCCGCCGAAGAGGCCGCGACCGGGGCGATCCCGCTCGGCGAGGGCCTCAACGCGCGCCGCGGCCTGCTCGGCATGCGCGAACGCGCAGACCTCCTCGGGGGCTCGATCGACTTCGGCGCCTCGCCGCTCGGCGGCACCCGGGTGCGCGCCCGTCTCCCGTGGGGGCCGCCGCGATGAGCGCACAGGGGCCGATCCGAGTCGCGCTCGCCGACGACCAGGTGCTCGTCCGGGCGGGGTTCAGGGCCCTGATCGACGCCGAGCCCGACCTGGAGGTGGTCGCCGAGGCATCCGGCGGCCGTGAACTGCTCGAGCTGCTGCGGGCGCACCCGGCCGACGTGGTCCTGATGGACATCCGCATGCCCGACGGCGACGGGCTCTGGGCGACCGAGCAGATCGCCGCCGATCCTGCGCTCGCCGGGGTTCGGGTGGTGATCGTGACGACATTCGAGCTCGATGAGTACGTCGCCCGTGCCGTGCGCGCGGGTGCGAGCGGCTTCCTCGTGAAGGACACCGAACCCGTCGACCTGCTGCGGGCGGTGCGCGTCGTCGCGGCCGGCGAGGCCCTGCTCTCGCCCGGCGTCACCCGGCGGCTGCTCGAACGGCTCTCGGTCGGCCTGCGCGAGGCGCCCGACACGGCCGCCCTCGACGCGCTCACCGAGCGCGAGCGCGAGGTGCTGCGCCTCGTCGGCCTCGGCCTGACGAACGACGAGATCGCCGAACGGCTCGTGCTGAGCCCCCTCACGGCGAAGACGCACGTCTCGCGCATCATGACGAAGGTCGGCGCCCGCGACCGGGTGCACCTGGTCGTGCTGGCCTACGAGACCGGGCTCGTCGCCCCCGGTTGGCAGGACTGACGCGCCCGAGCCCTCGGGATGCTCCCGAGGGAGCAGTCGAGGTGACTCCCTCCGGCGGATTCGCCCTGCGGCCCCGATCGCGAGACTCGAATCGCACGGCCCGTACGGGGCCCCGATCGAAAAGGACGAGTCTCATGTTCTCCACCACCCTCGCAGCGGCGGTCGCCGCGCACGCCGGCCCCTGGGCCGCCGGCTTCGGCTGGGTGTTCTTCCTCATCCCGCTGTTCTGGATCCTCGTCTTCGTGCTGGTCTTCAGCCTCGTCGGCCGCCGCTGGCGCCGCGCGGCATGGGCGCAGGACGGCTACGGCCCGGGCGCGCCCTGGGCGCGCGGCGCGAGCGCCGAGCAGACGCTCGCCGAGCGCTTCGCCAAGGGCGACATCGACGAGACCGAGTACCGCGCGCGCCTCGAGGTGCTGCGCGCCAACCGGCCGAACGCATAGCGGCGGCTCCGAAGAAGGATGCCTCGGGCGCACGCACGCGTCCGAGGCATCCGGTCGCCGGTCGCCGGCGCGCGGGGCTCAGCCGAGCAGCTCCTCGAGCGCCCGGCGCTGGTGACGGTGGCCGACCGTCTCGAAGCCGACCACCACGACGACGGG
>JBDIAF010000078.1:0-6894 GCA_039812245.1 Agromyces sp.
CGCACCGCCGCCGACGCCTTCGACGCCGTCTCGCCCGACACGCGGCTCGCGGCGACGGCGCTCGGCTACTCGGGCCCGCGCCGGTTCTGGGCGGTCGAGCTGCCCCTCGCCGGCCCGGTGCTGCTCGCCGGCCTGCGCGTCGTCGTCGTCAGCACGGTCAGCCTGGTGACCGTCGGCGCGGTCATCGGCGTGCCCAGCCTCGGCAGCCTCTTCACCGACGGCTTCCAGCGCGGCATCGAGGTCGAGATCGTCGCCGGCATCGTCGCCACGATGGCGCTCGCGCTCCTGCTCGACGGCGCGTGCGTGCTCGCCGGTCGAGCGCTCATGCCCTGGTCGCGCGCGAACGCCGCCGTCAGCCGGGCGGCGTCGACCACGCTCGTGAAGGCGGGCGAGACGCTGTGAACTTCTTCGTCGAGGCGATCGCCTGGGTGTTCGATCCGGCCAACTGGGTCGGGCCCGCCGGCATCGCGGTGCGCCTCGCCCAGCACCTCGCGATCACGGCCGTGGTGCTCGCCATCGCCGCGGTCGTCGCCCTGCCCGTCGGCATGCTGATCGGGCACACGGGGCGCGGCAAGCAGGCTGCGGTGATGGTATCCGGCGGCCTGCGCGCCCTTCCGACGCTCGGCGTGCTCACGCTCTTCGCGCTCTGGCTCGGCATCGGCCTGCGGGCGCCGGTGCTCGCCCTCGTGATCCTCGCCATCCCGCCGTTGCTCGCGGGTGCGTACGCGGGGTTCGAGTCGGTCGACCGCCGCACCGTCGACGCCGCGCGCGCCATGGGCATGCGCGAAGGGCAGATCGCCGGCCGCGTCGAGCTGCCGATCGGCCTGCCGATCGTCGTCGGCGGAATCCGCTCGGCGACGCTCCAGATCATCGCGACGGCGACCCTGGCCGCCTACACCGCCGACGAAGGCCTCGGGCGCTTCCTCTTCGAGGGGCTGAAGACCCGCGACTACGCCGAGATGCTGGGCGGCTCGCTGCTCGTCATCGCCCTCGCCCTCGTCGTCGACGGCCTGTTCGCGCTCACGCAGCGCCTCGTCGTGCCGGCCGGCGTCCGCTTCGCACGCGCAACGCACGGCACGGCGCAGGCGTCGACCCGATCCAGTTCCAGACGCACCGCCCGACGATCCACCACCGAAGGGAAACCAACATGAACACGGCACGAACGGCCGCCCGCCTCGCGATCGCGATCCTCGCGGTCGGCGCGACGGCGGCACTCGCCGGCTGCGCCTCGGGGGGCGGCAGCCCGCTCGACGAGCCGGCATCGAGCGGCAGCGCGAGCGGCGAGACCATCGTCATCGGCTCGCAGGACTACTACTCGAACGAGATCATCGCCGAGATCTACGCCCAGGCGCTCGAGGCGAACGGCTTCGAGGTCGACCGGCAGTTCCGCATCGGGCAGCGCGAGGTCTACATGCCCGAGATCGAGGGCGGATCCATCGACGTCTTCCCCGAGTACACCGGCAACCTGCTGCAGTACCTCGACGACAGCGCCACGGCGACGTCGTCCGAGGACGTGTACGCCGCGCTGGAGGAGGCGATGCCCGAGGGCCTGCGCGTGCTCGACCAGGCTCCCGCGACCGACCAGGACTCCTACAACGTGACGCGCGCGTTCTCCGAGGCGAACGGCGTGAAGAGCCTCGCCGACCTCGCCCAGGTGACGACGCCGATCACCGTCGGCGGCAATTCCGAGCTGGCGACCCGGCCCTACGGCCCCGAGGGGCTGAAGTCGGTCTACGGCGTAGAGGTGGGATTCACCCCCATCGAGGACAACGGCGGCCCGCTCACCCTCAAGGCGCTCGTCGACGACCAGGTGCAGATGGTCGACATCTACAGCGCCGACCCCAACATCAAGGCGAACGACCTCGTGACGCTCGACGACCCCGAGGGGCTGTTCCTCGCCTCGCACGTCGTGCCGGTCGTCAGCGACCGCGTCACCGACGAGATGGCGTCCGTCATCGACACCGTGAGCGCGGCGCTGACCGCCGAGGACCTGATCGAGCTCAACTCGCTCAGCGTCGACGAGCAGCAGTCGGCCGACCAGATCGCGAAGGATTGGCTGGCCGAGCAGAAGCTGTTCTGAGTCTCGGCCCGGACGTGACCGAGGGCGGCGACGCCGTCAGTCGCGGTCGCGTCGCCCAGGGCTCGTCGAAGGGTCGGATGCCTCGTGCTCCGGCCCTTCGGCGTGCTCGTCCGCGATGCGCTCGCCCTCGGCGTGCTCGCGTGCCATGGGCTCGCCTGTCGCGTGCCCGCCCTCGGCGGCCTCGCCCTCGAGGTGCCTGGCCTCGGCGCGCAGGATGAGCTTCTTCGCGAGCCAGACCACCACGAGGAAGATCGCGATGACGGCGACGAAGAGATAGCCCGCCCAGTGCAGCTCGCGGCTGAGCTCGCGGTAGCTGCCGGCGGCGAGCCATCCGACCGTCGTGTACGCGAACGCCCAGAGCGCGCAGGCGGGAGCCGTCCAGGCGAGGAAGCGGCGGTAGCTCATGGTGCTCATTCCGACCGTGAGCGGCACGAGCGAGTGCAGCACGGGCAGGAAGCGCGAGATGAACACGGCCGGGCCGCCGCGGCGGTCGAGGTAGCGCTGGGCGCGATGCCAGTTGTGCTCGCCGATGCGCCGGCCGAGCCTGGAGTGCTGGATGTGCGGTCCGAACCACCGGCCGAGGGCGAAGCCGATGCTCTCGCCGACGAGCGCGCCGACGATCACGGTCAGTGCGAGCGCGAGGTACTCGATCGGGCCGTCGATCGCGGTCGACGCCACGAGCACGACGGTGTCGCCGGGGACGACGAGCCCGATGAGGACCGAGGTCTCGAGCATGATCCCGAGCCCGGCGAGCAGCGTACGCAGCACGGGGTCGACGCTCTGCACCGTGTCGAGGATCCAGTCGAGGATTTCGTTCATCGCGTCGAGCCTATGGCGGCCGGCCCGGGCGACGCATCAGACCAGCGGGGGAGAACGGGGTCGACCCGCGGTAGGGGGTCAGCCCAGGATCGCGAGCATCGAGGCCATCGGCGTCGCGACGAGGGCGACGGCCAGCACCACGATCGCGACGCCGGCGGGTCGGGGCAGCGGAGCGAGGGGCTGCTCGAGCCGACGCAGCCGCGCCTCGAGCAGATCGGTGTCGGGGCGGAAGCCGCCACTGTCGGCGTAGGCGCCGGGCTCGGCGTCGCTGCCCAGTCGTTCGGCCGCGCTGCGCAGCGGTGCGGCGCCGACCGAGCGCCGTGCCGCATCGTCGGCGAGCATCTCGGTCAGCGTCGAGACCGCCCCCTCGGCGCGGTTGGCGATCGGGAACCACGGCAGCGCGCTGTGCCACGCGCGGAACGCGAGCTGCACGAGGTGGTGCAGCTGATCGAGGTGGGCGCGTTCGTGCGCGACCACGGCGGCGAGCTCGTCGGGGCTGAGTGCTCGCACCAGGCCGTCGGTGAGGACGGTCGTCGTGCGGAGGCCGGGCACGCAGTAGGCGAGCGGAACCGGGTGGGCGAGCACGCGGGTGCGGGGCTGGCCGGGCAGCGGCTCGCTCAGCAGGTCGATGAGGTGGTGCTGGCGCCGGCGCTCGCGCTCGGCGGCGACCGCGGTCAGGGCGAGGTTGAGCGCGAGGTGCACGGCGAGGCCGGCGGCGAGGGTGAGGGCGGCGATCTCGACGACGCCGTAGTGCGGCGGCAGCGGTCCGTCGAAGAGATGGGGGAGCAGTTCCTCGAGACCGGCCAGCAGCGAGCCCGAGGGGGAGGCGCCGTAGGCGAGCAGGCTGCCGATCATCGAGAGCCCGCCGGCGAGGGCGACGGCCTGCCAGAGGCCGAGCGCGAGCGCGGGGGAGCGCGAGGGCCAGGCCGCGCGCGAGAGCAGCAGCGGAACCGGCCAGGCGAGTGCGATGGCCAGCGCTGCGAGCAGTGCCGCGACGCCGAGCACGTTCAGCGCCGGGCGCTGAGCTCGTCGAGGAGGCGGCGGAGGGTCTGGGCCTCGCCGGGGGTGACCGTGCCGACGAAGCGGGCGAGCGCGCCGGTGCGATCGTGCGAGGCGTCGAGCACCTCGTGCATGAGCTCGGCGGTGTGCTCGGCGCGACTGAGCAACGCTCGGTAGCGGTGCGGGCGCACGTCGCGCGTGCGCGAGACGAAGCCCTTGCGCTCGAGCCGCGACAGCACGGTGAGCACGGTGGTCGTCGCCGGGGTGCGCGCCGAGTCGGCGTCGGCCAGGATCAGCCGGTCGCGCAGTTCGTTGGCGGTGAGTGCGGCGTCGCTCGTCCAGAGCTCTTCCATCACCGCTCGTTCGAGCTCTCCGAGACTTGCCATTGCTTCATCGTACTTGCTCGCTTGCAAAACTTCTACGACTTGTAGAAGACTGGTGACGCACACACTTCTACGTCATGTAGAAACCACCAGCTCGGGCCGGGTCCGGCCTCGAAGGGGGCATCCGTGAACGATCTGCTCGATCCGCTCGCGCTCGCGCGGTGGCAGTTCGGCCTGACCACCGTGTACCACTTCCTGTTCGTGCCGCTCACGATCGGCCTCGCGACGACGACCGCGATCTTCCAGACCGCGTGGGTGCGCACCGCGAAGCTCGAGTACCTGCGCATCACGCGCTTCTTCGGCACGATCTTCCTCATCAACTTCGCCATGGGCGTCGTCACCGGCATCGTGCAGGAGTTCCAGTTCGGCATGAACTGGTCGGAGTACTCGCGCTTCGTGGGCGACGTCTTCGGGGCCCCGCTCGCGCTCGAGGGCCTGCTCGCGTTCTTCCTCGAGGCGACGTTCATCGGCCTCTGGATCTTCGGCTGGAACCGATTGCCGCGCGGCCTGCACCTCGCGACCATCTGGGCGACCGCAGTCGGCACCATCCTCTCGGCGTACTTCATCATCGCCGCCAACGCGTGGATGCAGAACCCGGTCGGCTTCGAGATCAACGAGGCCAGGGGGCGCGCCGAGCTCGTCGACATCGGCGCGGTGCTCACGAACCCGGTGGCGCTCGCCGCCTTCCCGCACACGATCGCCGCGGCGTTCATGGTCTCGTCGGGCCTCGTCATCACGGCCGCCGCCTGGCACCTCGCCCGCAACCAGCACCTCGACACCATGCGCCCCGCGCTGAAGTTCGGCCTCTGGGCGATGGTGGTCTCCGGCGCGCTCACGACGTTCTTCGGCGACCAGCTGAGCCTCGCGATGGTCGCGACCCAGCCGATGAAGATGGCGGCGGCAGAGGCGACCTACGACACCGTGTGCGGGGCGGACGCCTCGTTCTCGATCTTCACGCTGGGCACGCCCGACGGCACGAGCGAGCTGTTCTCGATCCGCGTGCCGTACCTGCTCTCGCTCCTGTCGACGCACAGCTTCGACGGCTGCGTCGAGGGCATCAACGACCTGCAGGCCGAGTACACCGAGCTGTGGGGCCCCGGCGACTACACCCCGATCATCTGGGTCACCTACTGGGCGTTCCGCTGGATGATCGGACTCGGCATGGCGCACGTGCTCGTCGCCGTGGTCGGCCTCTGGCTCACGCGCAGGGGTCGGATGCCTCGACAGAAGTGGGTCTGGAAGATCGCGATCTGGAGCTTCCCGCTCTCGCTCGGCGCGATGATCGTCGGCTGGGTCTTCACGGAGATGGGCCGCCAGCCCTGGATCGTGTTCAGCCAGATGTTCACCGAGTCGGCGGTGTCGCCCAACGTCACCGGGCTCGACGTGCTGATCTCGCTCATCGCGTTCACGCTCGTCTACGGCACCCTGGCCGTCGTCGAGGTGCGCCTCATCATCCGCGCGATCAAGAAGGGGCCGCCCGAGATCGAGGCCCCCGATCCCGAGACCGGACGCGTCGAGCAGCCCTCGACGGTGTACTAGGAGGAGTTCGCCATGGATCTCGCCGTGCTCTGGTTCTGGATCGTCGCCTTCTTCTTCGTCGGCTACTTCGTGCTCGACGGCTTCGACTTCGGCGTCGGCATGACGATGCCCTTCCTCGCGAAGGACGACACCGACCGTCGTGTCATGATCAACACGATCGGCCCCGTGTGGGACCTGAACGAGACCTGGGTGATCGTCGCGGGCGCCTCGCTGTTCGCCGCGTTCCCCGAGTGGTACGCCACCCTGTTCTCGGGGTTCTACCTGGCGCTGCTGCTCATCCTGCTCGCGCTCATCGTGCGCGGCGTCTCGTTCGAGTACCGTCACCAGCGCCCCGAGTCGCAGTGGAAGGCCTGGTTCGACCGCATGATCATCGTCGGCTCGGCAGTGCCGGCGCTGCTCTGGGGCGTCGCCTTCGCCAACATCGTGCAGGGCGTGCCGCTCGACGCCGACCACAACTACGTCGGCACGCTGCTCGACCTGCTGAACCCGTACGCGCTGCTCGGCGGACTCACGACCCTGCTGCTCTTCTTCACGCACGGCGCCGTGTTCATCGCGCTGCGCACCGAGGGCGAGCTGCGCCTGCGCGCCAAGCGGCTCGCGGGGCGCGCAGGCGTCGCCACGGTCGTGGTGGCCGCCGCGTTCCTCCTCTGGACCGGGCTCGCGCAGGGGTCCTTCTGGTTCTGGGTGCTCGCGGCCGTCGCCGCGGTCGCGCTCGTCGGGGCGGTGCTCGCCAACGCACGCGGTGCCGAGGGCAGGGCGTTCGCGCTCATGGCGATCACGATCGCGAGCGCCGTGCTCGGCCTGTTCGCCGCGCTCTTCCCCGAGGTGATGCCCGCGTCGAACGACCCGGCCAACAGCCTCACGATCGAGAACGCCTCGAGTTCGCCGTACACGCTCACCGTGATGAGCTGGACCGCGCTCGTCTTCGTGCCGCTCGTGCTCGCCTACCAGGGGTGGACCTACTGGATCTTCCGCAAGCGCGTGACGCGCGCCCATATCGAGGCGGCGGCGCACTAGGTGAAGCCGCTCGACCCCCGGCTGCTGCGCCGCTCCGGCGCCGCCCGCGGCACCCTC
>JBDIAF010000079.1:0-6888 GCA_039812245.1 Agromyces sp.
TCCTGCTCGAGTCGACGTCGTTCGGCGGCGGCGCGTTCGACCTCTTCAAGTCGCGCTACATCGACGAGGGCAGCCAGCGCGCCGCGCGCGTGACGGCGCTCGCCGAACTGCTCGGCGAGGCTGTTCGGGCGGCACCGCGCTGATCCTGCTCCGGCCCCGCCGCCGCGCTGCGGCCTGACGCGCCGGAGTCGCGGGCTCAGCCGGCGCGCGCGGACCAGAGGACGCCCGACTCAGAGTCCGAGGCCGGGCGCAACCCCCTGTCCGGCCGACCGGGCACGCCGTTTGATTGGGTTCGTCACCGGAAGGGGTGCACTCATCATGGACTCGAGCATCTGGATCTGGATCGTGGTCGCGATCCTCGTGATCGCGATCGTCGTGGTCGTCGTGTTCTGGGCCACCTCGGCGGGCCGTGCGCGGGCGAAGGCCGACGCCGATCGGCGCCGGGCGGCGGACCTCCGTGCGAAGTCGGAGCAGACGGCGCGCGACGCGCGCGAACAGGCGGCAGCGGCGGCGCAGGCCGATGCCGATCGCATGGCGGCCGAGGCGAACGCGGCAGAGGCGCAGGCCGCGGCCGAGCGCTCCCGTCTGGAGGCCGAGCGGCTGGCGGATGCCGGCTCGCAGCGGGCCGAACGCGCCGAGGGGCTGCAGCGCGAGGCCGAGGCGCACGCACGGCGCGCGGCGGAGGTCGATCCCGACATGACGACGGATCGGACGGACGACCGCAGGCCGGGCACCGTCGCACCCGATGAGCGCCGCCCGGATGCGACCGGCCGCTGACTCGGCTGCGCAGCGTCAGACGTTGAAGCGGAACTCCACCACGTCGCCGTCCTGCATGACGTAGTCCTTGCCCTCCATGCGGGCCTTGCCCTTGGCGCGAGCCTCGGCGACCGAGCCGGTCTCGACGAGGTCGGCGAAGGAGATCACCTCGGCCTTGATGAAGCCGCGCTCGAAGTCGGTGTGGATGACGCCCGCCGCCTGCGGTGCCTTCCAGCCCTTCCGGATGGTCCAGGCGCGCGACTCCTTGGGGCCGGCGGTGAGGTAGGTCTGCAGGCCGAGGGTGTCGAAGCCGACCCGTGCGAGCTGGTCGAGCCCGGACTCCTCCTGACCGGTCGAGGCGAGCAGCTCGGCCGCCTCCTCGGGGTCGAGGTCGATGAGCTCCGACTCGATCTTCGCGTCGAGGAAGACGGCCTCGGCGGGCGCGACCAGCTCGGCGAGCGCCGCCTTCTTCGAGGCATCCGTCAAGACCGCCTCGTCGACGTTGAAGACGTAGATGAAGGGCTTCGCCGTCAAGAGGCCGAGCTCCTTGATCGGATCGAGATCGATCTTCGTCGCCGAGAGCGGGGTGCCGGCCTGCAGCGCCTCCTGCGCCTCCTTCGCGGCGGCGAGCACCGAGGGGTCGAGCTTCTTGCCCTTGACCTCCTTCTCGTAGCGCGTGATGGCGCGCTCGAGGGTCTCGAGGTCGGCGAGGATCAGCTCGGTGTTGATCGTCTCCATGTCGGACTCCGGGTCGACCTTGCCGTCGACGTGCACGACGTCGCCGTCCTCGAAGCCGCGCACGACCTGGGCGATCGCGTCGGCCTCGCGGATGTTCGCGAGGAACTTGTTGCCGAGCCCCTCGCCCTCGCTCGCGCCGCGCACGATCCCCGCGATGTCCACGAAGGACACGGCGGCGGGCAGGATGCGCTCGGAGCCGAAGATCGCGGCGAGCGTCTCGAGCCGCGGGTCGGGCAGGTTCACGACGCCCACGTTCGGCTCGATCGTCGCGAACGGGTAGTTCGCAGCGAGCACCTGGTTCTTGGTCAGGGCGTTGAAGAGGGTGGACTTGCCGACGTTGGGCAGGCCGACGATGCCGATAGTGAGAGCCACGGGGCTCTATCGTACCGGTCGCCCGGCGGCTGCCCCGTGACGGCGAGGCGAGGATGCCCCAGGCCGGCGCTTGCCGACAGGGCGGCCCCGAGGAGGCGACCGACGTCGCGGTGTCGTTCGCGGCCGAGGTCGGCGGGTGCCGGCTCACGCTCGCCTCGACGGCCGGCTCAGCCGAGCCGGGCACGGAAGCAGCGGGTCAGGTAGGGCACCTCCAGCTCGTCGCGGCCCTCGAGCTCGGGATGCCTCGCCAGCAGCTCCTCGAGCCTCGCGATCACATCGTGCTGCTCGTCGGGACTCGCCGTGATGAAGTAGGAGCGCGACCGCACGAGGTCGAGGAAGCGCTCGCGGGGCATCCGCGCCGTCCAGGCGACCGTGTGCTCCTCGATCGGGCCGAACGGAGGGCCGATCCGCACGTAGCTCTCGAACGTCGCGCTCGCGTCGTGCCGCTCGTGCATGATCTCGCCCGCCTCGCGCAGCCAGCCGACGCTCGTGTCGCGGCTGTTCCAGACGAGGCCGAGCACGCCGCCCGGCCTCAGAACCCGGGCGATCTCGGGCACGGCGCGCGACGGGATGAACCAGTGCCAGGCCTGCCCGGCGACCACGGCGTCGACCGAGTCGTCCTCCACCGGGATGTCCTCGGCGGTGCCGAGGATGCGCGGCACGCCGGGCACCTGCACCTCGAGCTCCTCGAGCATCTCCTCGACGGGGTCGACGGCGATGACGTCGCGGTCGAGGGCGACGAGCGCCTGGGTGAGCTTCCCGGTGCCGGCGCCGAGATCGAGCACGCGATCGGCGTCGCCGACCAGCCAGGCGACCGCCTCGGCCGGGTAGCCCGGCCGCGCGGCCTGGTACACCGAGGCCGCCGCGCCGAACGAGCGCGCCGCCTGCTGCGTCACGGCGTCGGCGGGGTCGGTCACGAGCGAATCGGATGCCTCGGCCATGCGTCCCCCGTTCTCCACCGCCATTCCACGCCCCGGCGAGGCATCCGTCAACCGTCGGCGGCTCGTGAAAGCATGCCCGCATGCCCGTCGACTTCACCGCCATCGACTTCGAGACCGCGAACTCATCGGGCGCGTCGGCCTGTTCGGTGGGCCTCGTGAAGGTGCGCGACGGGCGGGTCGTCGACCGGGCCTACCAGCTCCTGCGCCCGCCGTTCCCGCACGACGAGTTCAACGAGTGGAACGTGCGCATCCACGGCATCACCGCCGAGATGGTCGCCGACGCTCCGGACTGGGCCGAGTTCGCGGGTGACTTCACCGCGTTCGCCGGCGACGACTGGCTCGTCGCGCACAATGCCGGCTTCGACATGGGCGTCATCGCCAAGACGTGCGAGGCGCTGGGCCTCGCCGCGCCCGACCACCGCTACCTGTGCAGCCTGCAGGTGGCGCGCAAGACCTACCACCTCGAGTCCTACCGCTTGCCGGTCGCCGCGATGGCCGCCGGCTTCGAGGACTTCTCGCACCACAACGCGCTCGACGACGCCGCCGCCTGCGCCGCCATCGTGGCGCACGCGGCGAAGCGGCACGACGCGGCCGACCTCGACGCGCTCGCGCGGGTCACGGGGGTGCGCGTCGGCACCCTGGGCGCGGTCGCGACCAAGGCGCGCGCGGCCGTGCACGGGCCGATGGCGCTGCAGTAGGGAGCGCCTGGCCGGAGATGTCGGTGGGGCTTGCGACACTGGTCGCATGGACATCCTGCTGCTCGTCATCGGCCTCGTCGTCGGCATCCTGCTCGGCGCGCTCGGCGCCTGGTTCCTGGGCGCTCGACGGCAGTCGCAGACGACGGCGCCCCCCGTCGAAGACCCGGCCCTGGTCGCTGCACGGCACCAGGCCGAGCTCGCCGCGCTCGAGGCGGCGCACGCCGCCGAGCAGGCGCGCATCCTCGCCGACGAGCAGCGCGCCCAGGCCGAGCTGCGCGCCGAGCTCGCCTCCATCGAAGCCACGGCCGATGGCCTGCGCGAGCAGATCGAGAGCGCGCGAGCGCAATACCGCGAGATCGTCGAGCGCCACGAGCTCGAGCGTCGCGAGCGCGAGCAGCGCGAGGCCGCCGAGAGCAAGGTGCTGCAGGCCCTCGCCCCGGTCAAGCAGAGCCTCACCGAGATGCAGACGAAGGTGACGGCGCTCGAGACCCAGCGGCACCAGCAGCACGGCGAGCTGAGCCAGCAGCTGAAGAACGCCGCAGAGAGCGAAGAGCGCCTGCGCTCGACGGCGGAGGCGCTCGCCTCGGCGCTCCGCTCGAACAGCACCCGGGGCGTCTGGGGCGAGACCCAGCTGCGCAGCGTCGTCGAGGCCGCCGGCCTGCTCGAACGGGTCGACTTCGACACCCAGCACTCGATCACCACCGATGCCGGTGCCGGTCGGCCCGACATGGTCATCCACCTGCCGGGCGGCAAGCACATCGCCGTCGACGCGAAGGTGCCCTTCAACGCCTACCTCGAGGCCAGCCAGATCCCCGCGACCGCCACCGGCACCGACGCGGGGCGCCGCGAGGCGCTCATGAAGAACCACGTCAAGGCGGTGCGCGACCACATCACGGCCCTGGGCGGCAAGACCTATTGGGAGGGGCTCGGCGCCTCCCCCGAGATGGTCATCGCCTTCATCCCCAGCGAGTCGCTCATCTCGAGCGCGCTCGAGGCCGACCCCTCGCTGCTCGAGTTCGCGTTCGCCAAGCGGGTCGCCCTCGCCTCGCCGGTCACCCTCTGGTCGGTGCTGAAGACGGTGGCGTTCAGCTGGCAGCAGGACGTGCTGACGAAGGAGGCGAAGACCCTCTTCGACCTCAGCCGCGAGCTGTACGCGCGCCTCTCCACCACGGCCGGCCAGATCGAGAAGCTCGGCCGCACGATCGAGCGCACCGTGAAGGACTACAACACCTTCGTCGGTTCGCTCGAGTCGCGCGTGCTGCCGACCGCGCGCAAGCTCAAGGCGCTCGACGAGACCAAGGTGCTCGCGAGCCTCGAGGGCATCGAAGAGAGCCCCCGCGAGCTCACGGCGTACGAGTTCACGACGCCGGCTTCAGAGCCTGCGGCCATCGAACCGGCCGGCGACGAGGTCGTCGAGGCCGAGCACCTCGTCGAGGCGGCGCACGACGGCGAGCTCGAGCTCGGCGTCTTCGCCGACGCCGACATCGACCCCGCGATCCGCATCCGCCTCGACCAGGCCGACTGACGCAAGGGCCGCTTCCCGCGAGTTCGCAGGATGAGGCGCGTCATCCCCGTCCATCCCGGCGGATGGGCGGCCTCATCCTGCAAACGGACCCCGACGGGGTCCGTCGGCGGCAGCGAAGCGGGCGGCTCAGGCGGGCGTCAGCCGAGCCACTTCGAGGCGAGGTGCTCGGCCTGCACCCGGCGCAGCGTGCCCGACTTGGAGCGCAGCACCACCGACTCGGTGAAGATGTAGTCGCCCTCTCGCTTCACGCCCTTCACGAGCGCGCCGTCGGTCACGCCGGTGGCGACGAAGAAGGTGTTGTCGCCGCGCACCATGTCGTCGAGCTCGAGCACGGCGTCGACGTCGAGGCCGGCGGCGATGCCGCGCTGGCGCTCCGCCTCGTCCTTGGGGGCGAGCCGGCCCTGCATGAAGCCGCCGAGCGCCTTCACCGCGCAGGCGGTCGTGATGCCCTCGGGGCTGCCGCCGATGCCGACGCACATGTCGATGCGGCTGCCGCTGCGCGCCGCGTTGATGCCGCCGGCGACGTCGCCGTCGAGGATGAGCCGGGTGCCGGCGCCCGCCGCGCGGATGTCGGCGATGAGCTGCTCGTGCCGCGGACGGTCGAGCACCGCGACGAGGACGTCGCCGACGTCCTTGCCGGCCGCGGCCGCGAAGGCGCGGATGTTCTCGCCGATCGGCTTGCGGATGTCGACGACGCCGTGCCCGACCGGCCCGGTCACGATCTTGTCCATGTAGAAGACGCTGGAGGCGTCGAGCATCGTGCCTCGATCGGACACGGCGAGCACGGAGAGGGCGTGCGAGCGGCCTGCCGCCGTCAGCGAGGTGCCGTCGATCGGGTCGACCGCGATGTCGCAGGCGGGCCCGTTGCCCGAACCGACCCGCTCGCCGTTGAAGAGCATCGGCGCCTCGTCCTTCTCGCCCTCGCCGATGACGATGACGCCGTCGAAGTCGACGGTCGAGAGGAACGCGCGCATGGCGTCGACCGCCGCGCCGTCGGCCGCGTTCTTGTCGCCCTTGCCGATCCACGGCACCGCCCGGATCGCCGCCGCCTCGGTCGCACGCACGAGCTCGAGCGCGAGGTTGCGATCGGGGTGGTGGTACAGGCTGGCTTCGTTGCTCATGAGCGGGGTCCTCCAGGACGCGTCTGCGCCGCGGTCGTGCCCCGGCGCGCCGATCGGCGGAGATCCCGCCGCTTCGAGCCTAGCCAGCAGTCCTGCTGCGATCACCGTTCTACGGGGTGCACAAGCGTGCAAGTTCGTCGATTCTTAACCCTCGAGAAAGTCGACCCAGCCGTGCGAGGGCGTCGCCGTGCTCCACCAGTGCACACGTGCGCCGCCCTGCTCCGTCTCGGCGCCGGGGAGGCGGAGCCCGACCTCGCAGTCGGTCACGGCCGCGAGCACGAGCATCGCCGATCCGGGGCAGAGGGTGTCGAGCTCGTGCACCGCGTCGACCGGGCGCCCCGCGTCGGTCCCGGTCGCACTCGCCAGGTGGGCGAGCACCCGCTCGCGCTCGGCGTCGGATCGGGGCGCGAACCGCGCGAGCATCGAGCCGCCCAACGCGCGCGCGGCCGCGGCGACGATGACGCCCTCGGGCGCTCCCCCGATGCCGACGACGCCGTCGAGGCCCGCCGCGCCGCGAGACTCGCCGTCCTCGCGTGCGCCCGCTCGTCCGACGGGGCCGCCGCCGTGGAGCGCGCGCAGGCTCCGCTCGACGTCGCCGTGCTCGAACAGCTCGAGCCGGGCGCCTGCTGCCCGCACAGCTTCGGCGTAGGCGCGGTTGCGCGGGCGGTCCTGCACGGCGATGCGCGCGGCATCGCCGGCCACGCCCCGCAGGGCGGCGGCGCGCTCGACGAGGCGCG
>JBDIAF010000080.1:0-6885 GCA_039812245.1 Agromyces sp.
CACGCGCTGGCGCCTCGCCGACGGCGCGGGCGTCGACGCGGTGCTCGTCGGCCCGAGCGTCGTGGGGCGAGCACCGCGCACGACCGACGCCCCCGGCGCGGCGCACGCGGTCGCGCTCGACGACCCGGCCCGCACGGTGTCCAAGACGCACGCCGTGATCGTGCCCGACGGCCCCGTGCTCGTCGTCACCGACCTGCGCTCGACGAACGGCGTCCGCGTCGTCCGGCAGGGCGGTGCGATCGAGCGGCTCGAGGCCGGCGGCACGACCAGGGTCGGTGACGGCGAGGTGCTCGTCCTCGGCGAGCTGCGCCTGCTGGCGGCACGGCTGCCCTCGCCCGATGTGTGACGTCGTCGGTCCGCCGCCGCGCGGGGCGGCTGCGGCGAGCGTGTATCCTCTAGGGGTGCGTGCGCAGCGACTTCTGCTTCGGTGCCGCGGCGGGGCCTCGTCCTAAGGCCTTCCCCGCCGCGGAGTCCGTCGACGGCTGATTCAGAGCAGAACCGAAGACTGCACCGATCCGAAGGAATTCCACCGCATGACCGAGTCATCGCAGACCGCCCGCCCGCGCACCCTGGCAGAGAAGGTCTGGGACGCCCACCTCGTCAAGAAGGGCGACGGCGACACCCCCGACCTCATCTACATCGACCTGCACCTCGTGCACGAGGTCACGAGCCCGCAGGCCTTCGACGGCCTGCGCATGGCCGGCCGCCCCGTGCGCCGGCCCGATCTGACGATCGCGACCGAAGACCACAACACGCCGACGATCGACATCGACAAGCCGATCGCCGACCTCACGAGCCGCACCCAGATCGACACCCTGCGCAGGAACGCGAAGGAGTTCGGCATCCGGCTGCACTCGCTCGGCGACAAGGAGCAGGGCATCGTGCACGTCGTCGGCCCGCAGCTCGGGCTGACGATGCCGGGCATCACGGTCGTGTGCGGCGACAGCCACACGAGCACCCACGGGGCGTTCGGCGCCATGGCGTTCGGCATCGGCACGAGCGAGGTCGAGCACGTGCTCGCCACGCAGACGCTGCCGCTCAAGCCCTTCAAGACCATGGCGATCAACGTCGAGGGCACGCTGCGCCCGGGCGTCACCGCGAAGGACATCATCCTCGCGGTCATCGCGAAGATCGGCACCGGCGGCGGGCAGGGCTACGTGCTCGAGTACCGCGGCAGCGCGATCCGCGCCCTGTCCATGGACGGGCGCATGACGATCTGCAACATGTCGATCGAGGCCGGCGCGCGCGCCGGCATGGTCGCCCCCGACGAGACCACCTTCGACTACGTGAAGGGTCGCGCCCACGCGCCCGAGGGCGCCGACTGGGACGCGGCGGTCGAGTACTGGCGCACGCTCGCCACCGACGACGGCGCGCAGTTCGACGCCGAGGTCTTCATCGACGCCGACGCGCTCGAGCCCTTCGTCACCTGGGGCACGAACCCCGGGCAGGGCGTCTCGCTCTCCGAGGCGGTGCCCGACCCCGCGGCCATCGACGACCAGCACGAGCGCGCGGCCGCCGAGCGCGCCCTCGAGTACATGGACCTCGCGCCGGGCACGCCGCTGAAGGACATCAGGGTCGACGCGGTCTTCATGGGCTCGTGCACGAACAGCCGGCTCGACGACCTGCGCGCCTTCGCGAACATCATCAAGGGCAAGCAGAAGGCCGACGGCGTCCGCGTCATGGTCGTGCCGGGCTCGGCGCGCGTGCGCCTCGAGGCCGAGGCCGAGGGCATCGACAAGATCGTCGAGGCGTTCGGCGGGGAGTGGCGGTTCGCCGGCTGCTCGATGTGCCTGGGCATGAACCCCGACCAGCTCGCCCCCGGCGAGCGATGCGCCTCGACCTCGAACCGCAACTTCGAGGGCCGGCAGGGCAAGGGCGGCCGCACGCACCTCGTGTCGCCGCTGGTGGCGGCCGCCACCGCGATCCGCGGCACGCTCTCGAGCCCGTGGGATCTGCAGCAGGACCAGGCCGAAGTGGAGGCGAACTGACCATGGAGAAGATCAGCACCGTCACGGGCGTGGCCGTTCCGCTGCGCCGCTCGAACGTCGACACCGACCAGATCATCCCCGCCGTCTTCCTGAAGCGGGTCACCAAGACGGGCTTCGACGACGCCCTGTTCCACGGCTGGCGGCAGGACCCCGAGTTCATCCTCAACGACCCGGCGTACGCGGGCGCCCAGGTGCTCGTCGCCGGACCCGACTTCGGCACCGGCTCGAGTCGCGAGCACGCCGTCTGGGCGCTGCGCGACTACGGGTTCAAGGTCGTCATCTCGAGCCGCTTCGGCGACATCTTCCGCGGCAACTCCGGCAAGCAGGGCCTCGTCGCGGCTCAGGTGGCCTACGAGGACGTGGAGCGCCTCTGGCAGGCCATCGAGGCCGATCCGGGAATAGCGCTCACCGTCGACCTGGTTGAGCGTACGGTGAGCGTCGGCTCGCTGACGGTTCCCTTCGACATCGACGACTACACTCGGTGGAGGTTGCTCGAGGGGCTCGACGACATCGGCCTGACCCTCCGCGACGAAGACGCGATCGCCGAATTCGAGACCCATCGAGCGGCGTGGCGACCGAAGACCCTCCCCATCAGGGAGCCGGCAGAATCCTAGGAGCTGAGTGAACACCCTCGTGGACGACGCGAAGCAGCACGGCAGTGCGGTGGGCCTCTCGGTCGATCGCATCACGATCAACGGCGGCAAGCCGCTCAACGGTCGGATCGAGCTGAAGGGCGCGAAGAACCTCGTCACCAAGGCGATGGTGGCCGCGATCCTCGGCGACACGCCGAGCGTGCTGAAGGACGTGCCGAACATCAGCGACGTCCGCATCGTCCGAGGTCTCCTCGAGGTGCACGGCGTCTCGGTCACCGAGGGCGTCGAGGAGGGCGAGCTCATCCTCGACCCCTCGGGGGTCGCCACGGCGCACATGGCCGACATCGACGCGCACGCCGGGTCGAGCCGCATCCCGATCCTCTTCTGCGGGCCGCTGCTGCACCGCCTCGGCGAGGCGTTCATCCCCGACCTCGGCGGCTGCCGCATCGGCGACCGGCCGATCGACTACCACCTCGAGGTGCTGCGCAACTTCGGCGCGATCGTCGAGAAGCTGCCGAGCGGCATCCGCATGTCGGCGCCGAACGGCCTGCACGGCGCCAAGGTGTCGCTGCCGTACCCGAGCGTGGGCGCGACCGAGCAGGTGCTGCTCACCGCGACGCTGGCCGAGGGCATCACCGAGCTGAGCGGTGCGGCGATCGAGCCCGAGATCATGGATCTCGTCAACATCCTGCAGAAGATGGGCGCGATCATCACGGTCGAGACCGACCGGGTCATCCGCATCGAGGGCGTCGAGAAGCTCGACGGATACACCCACCGGGCGCTGTTCGACCGCAACGAGGCCGCCAGCTGGGCCGCCGCGGCGCTCGCGACCGACGGCGACATCTTCGTCGGCGGCGCACGCCAGGCCGAGATGCTCACCTTCCTCAACGTCTTCCGCAAGGTGGGCGGGGCGTTCGAGATCGAAGAGGACGGCATCCGCTTCTACCACCCCGGCGGCGAGCTGAAGCCCGTCATCATCGAGACCGACGTGCACCCCGGCTTCATGACCGACTGGCAGCAGCCGCTCGTGGTCGCCCTCGCGAAGGCGAAGGGCGTCTCGATCGTGCACGAGACGGTCTACGAGCAGCGCTTCGGCTTCGTCGACGCGCTCGTCGAGATGGGCGCGTCGATCGAGGTGCACAAGGAGTGCCTCGGCGGGCGCCCGTGCCGGTTCGGCCAGCGCAACTTCAAGCACTCGGCGGTCATCTCGGGCCCCGCGAAGCTCACCGGCGCCGACATCGAGGTGCCCGACCTGCGCGGCGGCTTCAGCCACCTGATCGCGGCGCTCACGGCCGAGGGCCGCTCGACCGTGTCGAACGTCGGCATCATCGCCCGCGGCTACGAGAACTTCATCGGCAAGCTCGAGCTCCTCGGTGCGGACTTCGAACTCGAGGCGTGACGCGCGTGGCGAAGACCCCATCGTCGACCCCTGATCGCGACGGCGAGGCGGCGAAGCCGGCGAAGGCCGGGCGAGAGACCCGCAGGCCCTCGTTCTTCTGGGTGCTCGCTGCGATCGTCCTGCCGATCTGGAACCTCTCGGTCCGATACCGCTTCCACCACCCCGAGCGGATGCCTCAGCAGGGCGCCCTCGTGCTGGCCCCCAACCACTACAGCGAGATCGACCCGCTCGTGATGGGCGTCGCCAGCTGGAAGCTCGGCCGTCTGCCGCGCTTCCTCGCGAAGGCGTCGCTGTTCAAGGTGCCGGTGCTCGGCTGGGTCCTGCGCACCTCGGGGCAGATCCCCGTCGAGCGGTCCGGGTCGAGCGGCCACCAGGCCCTGCGCGCAGCCGAGTCGCTCGTCGAGCACGGTCGCATGGTCATCGTGTACCCCGAGGGCTCGCTGACCCGCGACCCCGAGCTCTGGCCCATGCGCGGCAAGACCGGCGCGGTGCGGATCGCGCTCGAGCGAGGCATCCCGCTCGTGCCGGTCGCCCACTGGGGCACGCAGGCCCTCATGCCGCGCTACGGCAAGAAGGTGCACCTGTTCGGCCGCAAGAAGACCATCGACGTCATCGTCGGCGAGCCCGTCGACCTCTCGGCCTACGAGGGCAAGCCGCTCGACCAGTCGACCCTCACCGCCGCGACCGCCGAGCTGATGGACGCGATCGCGGCGCTCCTCGCCGAGCTCCGCGGCGAACCGGCCCCCGCCGAGCGCTGGGATCCGGTCGTGCACGGCCAGAAGGAGACGGGCCGCCTTGAAGAGCAGTAGGGGGCAGCGCAAGCCCCACGGCACTCGCGTCGCCGTGCTCGGCGCGGGCAGCTGGGGCACGACCTTCGCGAAGATCCTCGCCGACGGCGGAGCCGACGTCATGATCTGGGCGCGTCGCCCCGAGCTGGCGCGCGAGATCCAGGAGGCCCAGCGCAACAGCGACTACCTGCCCGGCATCAACCTGCCGGTCGGCCTGCGCGCGACGAGCCGGCTCGACCTCGCACTCGCGGGCGCCACGCAGGTGTTCGTCTCGGTGCCGAGCCAGTCGCTGCGCGAGAACCTCACGGCCATGGCGCCGCACCTCCACTCGGACGCCGTCGTGGTGTCGCTGATGAAGGGCGTCGAGAAGTCGACCGGGCTGCGCATGAGCGAGGTGATCGCCGAGGTGCTCCCGATCGACGAGTCGCAGATCGCGGTCATCTCGGGCCCGAACCTCGCGCTCGAGATCGCGAAGGAGCAGCCGACGGCCGCCGTGGTGTCGTCGGCGAGCCTCGAGACCGCGCAGGCGGTCGCCTCGATCGCGCGAAACCGCTACTTCCACTCCTTCGTGAACACCGACGTGCCCGGCACCGAGTTCGGGGGCGTGCTGAAGAACCTCATCGCCGTCGCGATCGGCATCGTCGACGGCGCGGGCTACGGCGAGAACACGAAGGCCTCGATCATCACGCGCGGCCTCGTCGAGATGACCGACTTCGCGGTCGCCTACGGGGCCCAGCCCGAGACGCTGTCGGGGCTCGCGGGCCTCGGCGACCTGATCGCGACGTGCCAGTCGCCGCTGTCGCGCAACAACACCGCCGGGCGACTGCTCGGCCAGGGGTATCACCTGAAGGACGTGGTCGAGCGCATGCAGCAGACCACCGAGGGACTCGCCTCGGTGGGGCCGGTGCTCGAACTCGCGAGGGCGAAGGGCGTCTCGATGCCGATCGTCGAGCAGGTGCGCCAGGTGCTCGCCGGCACCCTCGCGCCGAAGGACGTCGCCCCGCACCTCACGACCGACGACGAGCCCCAGGGCGAAAGGACGAACGATGGACAAGCTCAGGGTGGTTCTGCTCTTCGGCGGGCGTTCAAGCGAGCACTCGATCAGCTGCGCAACGGCGGGCGGAGTGCTGGGGGCGATCGACCGTAGCCGCTTCGAGGTGATCCCCGTCGGGATCACCCGCGACGGCGCCTTCGTCCTCGAGAGCGACGACGCGACCCGTTTCGCGCTCGACCCGGCGCAGCTGCCCGAGGTGGTCGACAACGGCACCCGCGTGCACTGGCCCGAGAGCGCGGTCTCGCGCGAGCTCGCGGTGTCGGATGCCTCCGGCACCCGCTCGCTCGGCGAGGTCGACGTCGTGTTCCCGATCCTGCACGGCCGCTTCGGCGAGGACGGCACGATCCAGGGCCTGCTGGAGCTCATCGGCCTGCCCTATGTCGGCAACGGCGTGCTGGCGTCCGCCGCGGGCATGGACAAGCACGCCACCAAGACGCTGCTCGAGGGCGCCGGCATCGAGGTCGCGCCGTGGGTGACGCTCACCCGCCAGGCGCTCGCCGCCGACCCGGTGCTCTGGCAGCGCCGCGTGCACGCCCTCGGCCTGCCCGTGTTCGTGAAGCCCGCGCGGGCGGGCAGCTCGGTCGGCGTCACCAAGGTGAGCGACTGGGCCGAGCTCGACGCGGCGCTCGAGACGGCCTTCGCCGAGGATCGCACCGTCCTGGTGGAGTCGGCGGTCTCGGGCCGCGAGATCGAGATCGCGGTGCTCGAAGGGCCCGAGCCCGGCGAGATCGGGGTGAGCGTGGCCGGCGAGGTCATCGTCACGGGTCGCGAGTTCTACGATTTCGAGGCCAAGTACCTCGACGCACCCGGGGTCGAACTCGTCTGCCCGGCCGAGCTGGGCGACGGCGAGCTGTTCGAGCTGCAGCGCGTGGCGCGCCGCGCCTTCGAGGCGATCGGCGCAGAGGGCCTCGCCCGGGTCGACGTGTTCCTCACCGACCAGGGCTTCGTCGTCAACGAGGTGAACACGATGCCGGGCTTCACCCCGATCTCGATGTTCCCGACGTGCTGGCTGAACTCGGGCCTCAGCTACCCCGAGCTGATCAGCCGCCTCATCGAGGTCGGC
>JBDIAF010000081.1:0-6879 GCA_039812245.1 Agromyces sp.
AGAGGTGAATGCCGCGGGCGGTGCGCCTTCCCGTGCCCACAACGCCCGCGGCCGGGTCGTGAGACCCACGGATGCCGCGGGCGGTGCGCCTTCCCGTGCCCACAGCGCCCGCAGCATCCGTCGATCTTCGACCCCTTCTATGATCGCGCATTCCGCGACCGATTTCGTCGACTCGCGGCACGCGTCGTCACGAAGACGACGCGAACCCGATCGAGCGGACGAGGACCGCGCCAGACCTGGGACCCCGGCGCGACCCTCCTCCGCTCGATCGTGCGCCCCCGCGCCGCCTGGAGGGGCGGCGCCGGGGCGCGCGTTCGACGACCGGCTCTCAGTCGGCCATGGCGACCTGCCCGTGCTCGAGGTGGTAGCGCAGGCTCGCGAGCTCGGCCTTGAGGGCGGCCGGCACGCGGTCGCCGAACTGGGCGAAGTACTCGTCGGTGAGCTCGCACTCGGCGAGCCACGAGGCCGGGTCGACGTCGAAGAGCTGCTCGAGCTCGGCGTCGCCGATCTCGAGGCCCTCGAGGTTCAGCGCGCCGTCGGCGGGCAGCAGCCCGATCGGGGTCTCCTTCGCCTCCGCGCGGCCCTCGATGCGGCCGACGATCCACTCGATGACGCGCGAGTTCTCGCCGAACCCGGGCCAGAGGAACGAGCCGTCGGCGCCCTTGCGGAACCAGTTGACCTGGAAGATCTGCGGCGCCTTCTCGCCGAGCACCCGGCCCATCTTGACCCAGTGTCCCCAGTAGTCCGCCATGTTGTAGCCGCAGAAGGGCAGCATCGCGAACGGGTCGCGACGCAGCTCGCCGACCGTTCCCTCGGCCGCGGCCGTCTTCTCGGAGGAGATGGTCGCGCCCATGAACACGCCGTGCTTCCACGAGCGGGCCTGCGCCACGAGCGGCACGTTGGTCGCGCGGCGACCGCCGAACAGGATCGCGTCGATCGGCACGCCCTCGTGCGCGTCCCAGTCGTCGGAGATCTGCGGGCACTGGGCCGCGGCGACGGTGAAGCGCGAGTTGGGGTGCGCGGCCGGGCGACCCGAGGCGGGGGTCCAGTCGTTGCCCTGCCAGTCGATGAGGTGCGCGGGCACCTCGTCGGTCAGCCCCTCCCACCACACGTCACCGTCCTCGCGGAGCGCGACGTTGGTGAAGATCGTGTTGCCCCAGAGCGTCTGAACCGCGGTCGGGTTGGTCGACTCGCCGGTGCCCGGCGCGACGCCGAAGAAGCCGGCCTCGGGGTTGATCGCGTAGAGGCGGCCGTCGTCGCCGGGGCGCATCCAGGCGATGTCGTCGCCGATGGTCTCGACCTTCCAGCCGGGGATCGTGGGCTGCAGCATCGCGAGGTTCGTCTTGCCGCACGCCGACGGGAAGGCCGCCGCGACGTGGTAGGCCCTGCCCTCGGGCGAGGTGACCTTGATGAGCAGCATGTGCTCGGCGAGCCAGCCCTCGTCGCGCGCCATCACGCTGGCGATGCGCAGCGCGAAGCACTTCTTCGCGAGCAGGGCGTTGCCGCCGTAGCCCGAGCCGAACGACCAGATCTCGCGCGAGTCGGGGAACTGGACGATGTACTTCTCGTCGTTGCACGGCCAGTCGATCTCTTCGCGACGGCGGCCGACGCCGTCGACGAGGGGGTAGCCGACCGAGTGCACGGTGCGCACCCAGGGCTCGCCGGCCTCGATGAGCCGGTAGACGGTGTCGCCCATGCGGGTCATGATGCCCATCGAGAGCACGACGTAGGGCGAGTCGGTGATCTCGACGCCCAGCTGCGAGATGGGGCCGCCGAGCGGGCCCATCGAGAAGGGCACGACGTACATGGTGCGGCCCTTCATCGAGCCGTCGAAGACGTCGACGAGCTCGTCGCGCATCTCGCGCGGGTCGCGCCAGTTGTTCGTGGGGCCCGCGTCCTCCTCGTACGTCGAGCAGATGAAGGTGCGGTCCTCGACGCGCGCGACGTCGGAGGGGTCGGTGCGGGCGAGGTAGCTGTTGGGCCGCCACTCGGGGTTCAGCTTGATGAGCTTGCCCTCGGCGACGAGCTGCTTGGTCAGGAGGTCGGCCTCGTGCTTCGAGCCGTCGCACCAGACGATCTCGTCGGGCTTGGTGAGGGCGGCGATCTCGTCGACCCAGGCGCGCAGGGCCGGGTCGGTGGTGCCGCGCTGCGGGCGGTCAGCGGCTTCGGAGTCGCTCGTTCCGATCGAGAACTCGGAGAGGGTCATCTTCGCGCCTTCCTGTTGCGTATCCCGGGGCTCCGGGCCGAGCCGACGGATGTCGGAATCGGTTCGTACTTCAAGAATGCGCGAGACTCGCACGACTCTCCGGACGATTCGGACGGAAAGAACTTCAAATCTTTCGATATCCTTAAGCCATGAAGGCAGGCAGCCCCGACCTCGCGACGCTCGGCCACCGCATCCGCCACTTCCGCGGCGAGCGCGGCCTCACCCTCGATCAGCTCGGCGAGCTCGTCGACCTGGCCGGCAGCCAGCTGTCCCTCATCGAGAACGGCAAGCGCGAGCCGAAGCTCTCGACCCTCGACGCCCTCGCCGCCGCGCTCGGCGTCGACCTCGCGGAGCTGCTCTCGCGCGAGGCGCCGAGCCGGCGGGCGGCGCTCGAGCTCGAGCTCGGCCGGGCGCAGGCGAGCCCGCTGTACGCGAGCCTCGGGCTGCCGCCGATCCGCCCGGGTCGCGGCATCACCGACGAGGCCCTCGAGTCGATCGTCGGCCTGCACCGCGAGCTGCAGCGCCGGGCGAGCGAGGCGATCGCCACTCCCGAGGAGGCGCGGCGCGCCAACACCGAGCTGCGCGAGCGCATGCGCGAGCGCAACAACTCGCTGCCCGAGATCGAGCAGCTCGCCGAGGAGCAGGTGCGCGCCTCCGGCCATCGCTCTGGCGCCCTCACGCACCGCGAGGTGAGCGTCATGGCCGAGCGGCTCGGCTTCAAACTCATCTACGTCGACGACCTGCCCGACTCGACGCGGTCGATCACCGACCTCGCGAACGGTCGTATCTACCTGCCGCCGGCGTCGATCCCCGGCGGCCACGGCCTGCGCTCCATGGCGCTGCAGGCGATGGCCCACCGCCTGCTCGGGCACACCCCGCCCGCGAGCTACGACGAGTTCCTCTGGCAGCGGCTCGAGATCAACTACTTCGCCGCCGCGTGCCTGATGCCGCAGGAGGCGTCGGTCGCGTTCCTGCAGGAGGCGAAGAAGGACAAGCGGCTCGCGATCGAGGACTTCCGCGACGCCTTCGGCGTGACGCACGAGGCGGCGGCCCTGCGCTTCACGAACCTCGCGACCACCCACCTCGACATGACCCTGCACTTCCTGCGCGTCGCGGGCGACGGCGCCCTGCAGAAGGGCTACGAGAACGACGGGCTGCCGCTGCCGACCGACGTGACCGGCTCCATCGAGGGCCAGTGGGTGTGCAAGAAGTGGAGCGCCCGCACGGCCTTCGAGCACACGAACCGCACCACCGAGAACTACCAGTACACCGACACGCCGGCCGGCACCTACTGGTGCGCCACGCAGACGGGGCGCACGGATGCCGCGGAGTTCTCGATCACGGTCGGCGTGCCCTTCAACCAGGCGAAGTGGTTCCGAGGGCGCGAGACGACGGTGCGGGCGGTGTCGACCTGTCCCGACGAGAGCTGCTGCCGTCGAGCCCCCGACGGCCTCGCCGAGCGCTGGGCCGGGCAGGCCTGGCCGAGCGCCCGGCTGCACGCCCACGTGCTCTCGCCGCTGCCGTCAGGCACCTTCCCCGGGGTCGACGACGCCGAGGTCTACGGGTTCCTCGAGGCGCACGCCGAGCAGTAGCGGGCGGATGCGACGGCGGCCCGCCAGCGGCATCCGCAGCGCCGGGCTGCGGATGCACTTCATTGTGCGTCTTGCGATAGTGTGCGTCGCACAGTATCGTGTGAGTCATGAGTACCGATGACCTCACGAGCGGGCACCTGCAGGAGCTGCGCCGCGGCACCGTGGTGCTGGCCTGCCTGATCCGCCTGCGCCGGCCCGACTACGGCTACGCGCTGCTCGAGTCGCTCAACGGACTCGGCATCACGGTCGACTCGAACACGCTCTACCCGCTGCTGCGCCGGCTCGAGAAGCAGGGGCTGCTCACGAGCGAGTGGAACACCGACGAGGCCCGGCCCCGCAAGTTCTACCGCACGAGCCCGACGGGCGAGCACCTCGCGACCGTGCTCACCGACGACTGGCACCTGATCGACCAGGCGCTCACGCGCCTCACCGAAGGAGACGCATCATGACCGCCACCCTCACCGACCGCTACGTGGCCGCCGCCCTCCGCAGCGCCCCCGAGGCGCAGCGTCCCGAGCTCGAGCGCGAGCTGCGCGAACGCATCGGCGACGAGGTCGACGCCCTCGTCGAGCAGGGCGCCGACGCCGGCGACGCCGAGTACCGCGCCCTCACCGAGCTCGGCGACCCCGCCGCGCTGACCGCCGGGTACCTCGACCGGCCGCTGCACCTCATCGGGCCGCGGTACTTCCTCGTGTGGTGGCGGCTGCTCAAGCTCCTCTGGGCGGTCGTGCTGCCGATCGTGGCCGCGGCGTTCGTGCTCGCGCAGCTCCTCGCGGGCGCACCGGCCAACGCGATCATCGGCGCGACCGTGAGCGTGACGCTCTCGACGGCCGTGCACATGGGCTTCTGGACGACCCTCGTGTTCGCCGTGCTCGAGCGCATCCCGGCCGAGCCCGGCCAGCGGGGCATCGACGAGCCGTGGAAGCCGGAGCGGCTGCCCCAGCTCGACGAGAGCGGCCGGCCGAACCGGCTCGCCGACCTCATCGCCTCGCTCGTGTTCCTCGCCATCGCTGCCGTCGCGCTCGTCTGGCAGCAGTTCGGCTGGCCGTGGGTGCCCGCGCTCGAAAGCGTGCCACTGCTCGACCCGTCCCTCTGGAGCTTCTGGCTGCCCTACTTCCTGGTGCTGCTCGTGCTCGAGGCGGGCTTCGCCGTCGCCGTGTACGCCCGCGGCTGGAGCTGGCCGCTCGCCTTCGTGAACATCGCGCTCAACATCGCGTTCACGGTGCCGGTGCTGTGGCTGCTCGCGACCGGCCGCCTGTTCAACCCGGCCGCGCTCGAGGCGATCGGCTGGCCCTGGGGCGACGCGGGCGAGGTCATCGTGCCGCTCGCGGTGGTGCTGCTGCTCGCCGGGGCCGTCTGGGACATGGTCGACGGCGTGATCAAGGCGGTGCGGGCGCAGCGCAGCGCAGGCTCGCGGGCGTGAGCGCTAGAAGCTCCCGCCCATCTCCTCCAGCCGCTTGACGCGGTCGGCGATCGGCGGGTGCGTCGCGAAGAGCCGCGCCGCGAGGCCCGGCTTCAGCGGGTCGGCGATCCAGAGGTGCGCCATCGAGGAGTTCTGCCGCTGCATCGGCCGGCCGTAGGCCTCGAGCTTGAGCAGCGCTCGGGCGAGGGCGTCGGGATGCCTCGTGGTCATGGCCCCCGTCGCGTCGGCCAGGTACTCGCGCTGACGCGAGACCGCCAGCTGCACGAGGCTCGCCACGAGCGGAGCGACGAGCATCGCCACGATGCCGAAGATCAGCACCACCGGGTTGGAGTTGTTGTTGTTCCGCCCGAAGAACGCCATGCGCACGAGCATGTCGGAGATGAAGCCGACGGCGACGACGAGGCCGAACACGACCATCGACAGCCGGATGTCGTAGTTGCGCACGTGGCCGAGCTCGTGCGCCATCACGCCCTCGAGCTCTGCGTCGTCCATGATCTCGAGCAGGCCCGTCGTCGCCGCGACGGCGGCGTGCTGCGGGTCGCGACCGGTGGCGAAGGCGTTGGGCGCCGGATCGGAGACGACGAACACGCGGGGCATGGGCGTGCCGGTGGTGATCGAGAGGTTCTCGACGACCCGCCAGAGCCGCGGGTGCTCGGCCTTCGAGTGGATCTCGATCGCGCCCGACATCGCGAGCGCCTGCTTGTCGGCGGTGAAGTACTGCAGCAGCGCGTAGCCGATCGCCACCACGAGGGTGACGATCACGATCGTCACGTTGCCGTAGATGGCGGCGGCGAGCCAGCCCAGCCCGCCGATGATGGCGAGGAAGAGCAGGATCGTGAAGAAGGTGTTGCGCTTGTTCTTGGCGATTGCGCGGTACATCGGGCGGGGTCAGCGCTCCTGCGTCAGCGGGGTGGTGCGGCCGGTCGTGGGCGTCAGAACTGCACGCGCGGCGGCTCGGCGATGGCGGCCGGCTCGGAGACCTCGAAGAACTCGCGCTCGTGGAAGCCGAGGCCGCGCACGAACAGCGTGTTGGGGAAGACCTTGATCTTCGTGTTGAGCTCGCGCACGCCGCCGTTGTAGAAGCGGCGGGAGGCCTGGATCTTGTCCTCCGTGTCGACGAGCTCGGCCTGCAGCTGCAGGAAGTTCTGGCTCGCCTGCAGCTGCGGGTACGCCTCGGCGACGGCGAAGATCGACTTCAGCGCCTGCTGCATGTGGTTCTCGGCGGCCGAGGCCTGGGCCGGGCCCTGCGCCTGCAGGGTCTCGGCGCGCGCCTGCGTGACCGACTCGAAGACGCTCTTCTCGTGCGCCGCGTAGCCCTTGACCGCCTCGATCAGGTTCGGGATGAGGTCGGCCCGGCGCTTCAGCTGCACCGTGATGTCGCTCCACGCCTCGTCGACGCGCACGTTCAGCGTCACGAGGGAGTTGTAGGTCGCCCACAGGTAGATCCCGATGATGAGCACCAGCGCGACGACGATGAGGACGGGAATGAGCCATTCCATGGCGATGCTCTCCTAGCGCTGGCGGGATTCCGGGGTGCCCTCTCATCTTATCCGGGCGGCCGCAGGCGGCCCGGTCTTCCCATGAGACTCGAAGCCTTCTCCCCCGATCCGCTCGGCCGACATCCCGCTCGGGCGTAGGCTCGCCGGCATGGACAGGAC
>JBDIAF010000082.1:0-6845 GCA_039812245.1 Agromyces sp.
CGCGGTGCAGCAGGATCACCATGTCGGCATCCTGCTCGATCGAGCCCGACTCGCGCAGATCGCTGATCGCCGGCATCTTGTCGGCACGCTGCTCGGGCCCGCGGTTCAGCTGCGAGAGCGCGATGACCGGCACCTGCAGCTCCTTCGCGAGCAGCTTCAGCGCACGCGAGAACTCGGACACCTCCTGCTGACGGCTCTCGACGCGCTTGCCGCTCGTCATGAGCTGGAGGTAGTCGATCACGACCATGCGCAGGCCGACCCGCTGCTTGAGGCGACGGCACTTCGCGCGGATCTCGACGAGCGTCATGTTGGGTGAGTCGTCGATGTAGAGCGGGGCGTCGTTGATCCTGCCGCGCGTCGAGGCGATCGTCGTCCAGTCGCGGGAGTCGACGGTGCCCTTGCGCATGTTCTGCAGCGGCACGTTCGACTCCGCCGAGAGCAGGCGCATCGCGATCTCGCTCTTGCCCATCTCGAGGGAGAAGAAGACGGCCGGCAGGTCGTTCGTGATCGCGGCCGCGCGCGCGAAGTCGAGCGCGAGCGTCGACTTGCCCATCGCCGGGCGCGCCGCGACGATGATCATCTGACCCGGGTGGAAGCCGTTGGTGAGATCGTCGAGGTCGGCGAAGCCCGTCGGCACGCCGACCATCTTTCCGTCGGTGTGCTTGGCCGACTCGATCTCGTCGATCGCGACCGTGACGGCCTCGGAGAGCGGGACGTAGTCCTCGGTCTCGACCGAGCCCGTCACCGAGTAGATCTCCGCCTGGGCGTTGTTGACGAGGTCGACGACCTCGCCCTCGCCCGCGTAGCCCATCTGCACGATGCGCGTGCCCGCCTCGACGAGCCGGCGCAGCAGGGCGCGTTCGGCGACGATCTCGGCGTAGAAGCCGGCGTTGGCGGCGGTCGGCACGAGGCTCGTGAGGGTGTGCAGGTACTCGACGCCGCCGGCCCGCTGCAGCTCGCCGCCCTTGGTGAGCTCGTCGGTGACGGCGATGACGTCGGTCGGCTCGCCGTGCGAGTAGAGGGTGAGGATCGCGTTGAAGATGACCTCGTGCTTCGGCACGTAGAAGTCGACGCCGCGGATGGTCTCGATGACGTCGGCCACCGCGTCCTTCGAGAGCATCATTCCGCCGAGCGCGCTCTGCTCGGCGAGCAGGTCGTGCGGGGGCATCCGCTCGCCGCGCGGAGCCGGCTCGTCGATCGGCTCGCCCCGGTCGAACGGTGCCGCTCCGATGTGCGCGATCGACACTGTATGACCTCCGATTTCGGGTGGGCGCGGGCGCAGCACGCCCTCGGAACCGTTCTAACGGCAACCGGTGACATGACCGCGGCGAGGCTCCCCGGGCCTCGCGCACGCGACGACTGCTTCACCCTAAGGAAGGCGAGTTCTCCACACAACCCAGCCTGTGGATAACTCTGGGGAGAATCTGCGCGAAACGCCGTGGAACATGTGCACACAGCCTGTGGACAACTGTGGAATTCTTGTGAATTACACCGGTTGAATTTTCACTTGATCAGCGATTTCAACAATCCACACCTGTGGGGGAAAACTTCTTCTGGATTCCACGGATGAGCATGGCTCACCTGTGCACAACCCTGTTGAAATCTCCGAATGGGGGACTTGTGGCGAATCGTCGCGCGGGTGTAAGCGGGGTGAACCGTCCGTGAACGACGAAGCGGCGGCACCCGCGAGGGATGCCGCCGCTTCGAGCGGTGCGAGCGGCCGAGGCCGCCCGCTGCGACTTACTTGGCCGCGATCACCTGGAGGGTGATCGTGGCGGTGACGTCGTCGTGCAGGCGCACGTCGACCGAGTGGTCGCCGACCGACTTGATCGGGGTCGGGAACGAGACCTTGCGCTTGTCGATCTCGCCGAGGCCGGCGGCCGAGACGGCGTCCGCCACGGCCTGGGTCTTCACCGAGCCGAACAGGCGGCCGCCGAGGCCGGCCTTGACGTACAGCTTGACCTTGCCGTCTTCGAGCTTGCCCTTGAGGGCCTGCGCGTCTTCGAGCGAGTGCAGGGCGCGCGCGGCGCGCGCGGCCTTGATCTGGTCGACCTGCTTCTGGCCGCCGCGGGTCCACGGCGTCGCGAAGCCCTGGGGGACCAGGTAGTTGCGGGCGTAGCCGTTCTTGACCTCGACCACGTCGCCGGCCTCGCCGAGACCCGTGACCTCGTGCGTGAGGATAACCTTTGCCATTGTCGTGCTCCTTAGCGGCCGGAGCCCGAGTAGGGCAGGAGGGCCATCTCGCGCGCGTTCTTCACGGCGCGGGCGATGAGGCGCTGCTCCTGCACGGAGACACCGGTGATGCGACGGGCGCGGATCTTGCCGCGCTCCGAGATGAACTTGCGAAGGGTGGCGACATCCTTGTAGTCGATGACGCCGACCTTGACGGACTTCGCGGGAGCGGCGTTCTTCGCGCCCTTCCGCGGCTTGCGGCGGTCGCCGCTGCTCTTTCCAGCCATGGAATCTTCCTGTCTGAGTGAAATACGTTTCGTGCGACGGATGCCTCGGCGCGAGCCATCCGAATGGTGACGCTGTCGCTCACCGGCCCTGTGTCGCGGGAACCGCGAGCGGCCTAGAAGGGCGTCTCGTCGCCGTAGCTCGTGCCCGGCGTGTTCCAGACGTCGCCGCCGCCCGAGGGGGCAGCGGGCGCGGCGGGAGCCCACGCGTCGTCGGACTGGCCGCCCCCGAAGGAGCCGCCGCCGACCGCACCGCGGTTGGACTGCGCACGCGTGACCTGGGCGGTCGCGTACCGGAGCGAGGGGCCGATCTCGTCGACCTCCAGCTCGATGGTGGTGCGCTTCTCGCCTTCCTTGGTCTCGTAGGAACGCTGCTTGAGCCGCCCGGAAGCGATGACCCGGGAACCCTTGGTGAGTGAACCCGCGACGTGCTCGGCGAATTCACGCCAGCAGCTCGCCCGCAGGAACAGGGCTTCACCGTCCTTCCACTCGTTCGCCTGACGGTCGTACGTGCGAGGAGTGGAGGCGATGGTGAAGTTGGCAACCGCGAGCCCGTTCTGCGTGTAGCGCAGCTCGGGGTCGGCAGTGAGGTTGCCCACCACGGTGATGACGGTCTCGCCGGCCATTGGGACTAGGCGTCCTTCTTGGCGGCAGCCTTGGCGGCGGAGGCGGCCTTCTTCGCGGCCTTCTCCTCCTGCGCCTTCGCGTGCGCGGCGACCTGGGCGATGGCCTCTTCGGCGCGGAGCACCTTGGTGCGCATGACGGCCTCGCTGAGGTTCAGCTGGCGGTCGAGCTCCTTGGTGGTGGCCGGCTCGGCGGTGAAGTCGACGACGGCGTAGATGCCCTCGGCCTTCTTCTTGATCTCGTAGGCCAGCTTGCGACGTCCCCAGATGTCGACCTTGTCGACGGTGCCGCCATCGTTGCGGATGACGTTCAGGAACTTGTCGAGGCTGGGAGCAACGGTGCGCTCGTCGATCTCGGGATCGAGGATGACCATCAGCTCGTACTGGTGCATGACGTACCCACCTCCTTCGGACTCAGCGGCTCCCGAGCGTGTCCCGGGAGCAGGAGGGTGTTCATACTGTGCGTCGTGGAGGCCGCGACTGCGGCACACGGGCAACCTTGACAGTCTAACGGATGCCTCGAGCCGGCGCCATTCGGCCGTTTACACCCCGCTTCCCTCGCGTGCCAACCCGCTGCGGGGGTGCTTTTGCGCCAGCCGCACGGCGTGTCGGGGCGGCGCGCGTCGGAAGTACACCCCCGGAACGGAACACGTTGGCGAGCCGCGCCCTCAGAGGATGCGCGTCACCTGCGCACGTCTCGGCAGGCCGGCATCGGTCAATGTCGCGGCCAGCTCGCGGCGACGCATCGCGATCCGCCAGTCCCAGTGCACTCCGTACCGACGATGACGCGCACCGATGCGGCGATCACGCCGACGCTCGTCGAGGAGCACCTGCTCGGCGGTCCGACCTCGGCGGAACCGAGGGTCGAGCACCTTGAGGTCGCCGTCGAACTCGCCGAAGACGCGGTACTCGGGCCAATCGAAGTCGACCCGGTCGACACCCCCGTCAGCCCGTCCGAACTCGACCTGGAGCTCGGGCTCGGGGAACCCGAGCAGATGCATCTGCGCGCGGCTCAACGACTCTCCCGGCGATTCCGCTCGAGCATCGGCGAAGCCTATGGCGCGCTCGGCGTCGCGCGAGCCGCGACGCCGGCCGAACTCGTGCAGGCGCGCGAGGAGCGCCTCTCGATCGATTCCCGGAACGACCGCGAAGGCCATCGAGCGCAAACCGGGTGCCAGGGCGGCATCGATCGCCGCGACCGCACTGACGAACGATCGCTCGCATGCGAGGTCGGCGACCGTCTGCACGAGCCCCGTGACGAGGTAGCCGTTGCGTTCGACGATCTCGGCCGGATCGAACGGGGTCCGCCGCCAGCGCACGCCGTTCAGCGAGCGCGGTCGCGTCAGTTTCACGTCGAGCAGCTCGACCTCGTCGGGCGCCCGGCCGATGCGGGGGAGTCCCCACACCGCCGCTGCGGCTTCGTGGCAGAGCACCACCCGACTGCGGCGGGTGCCGACGACCGCGGCGATCCGCGAGAGTTCGATTCGCCGACGATCGGCGAGCGAGAACTCGATGGGGTCGGCGTACACCCCTGCGCGCACTCGTTCGACCAGCCCGGCGTTGATCCGTCGCTGGATCGTTCGCTCCGACACCTCGCCTGCTGCAGGATCGGAGCGGAACCGCAGGGCAACCCCGTCGTCGAGTCCATCCATGACGGGCACCCTCGCACGTCGGAGGCCCCTGCGGGCCTGTCCGCCTCGCGGCATCCGAACCGCTCACCGAACCCCACCCTGTGGAGGGCGAGTCGATCGCCGCGGCCTACCCCGCTGCCGGGGTGCTTTCCCGACAGCCGCACGGCGTGTCGGCGGTCGATCCGGCGGAAATGCACCCCGGGAACGGGGGCGCGGCCGCGGGCCGTGCGCTACGCGCCGCGGGCGGCCCACCAGGCGAGCAGGCGCTCGCGCGCGGCGTCCTCGCCGATGGGCCCCTCGTCGAGGCGCAGCTCGAGCAGGAACCGGTAGGCCTCGCCGACCTCGCGGCCCGGGCGGAGGCCGAGGACGGCCATGATCTGCTCGCCGTCGAGCTCAGGGCGGACGGCGGCCAGCTCCTCCTGCGAGGCGAGCTCGGCGATGCGCTGCTCGAGGTCGTCGTAGGCGAAGGCGAGCATGTCGGCCTTGCGGCGGTTGCGGGTGGTCACGTCGGCGCGCGAGAGGATGTGCAGCCGCTCGAGCTGCTCGGGCGAGCCGGCGTCGCGCACGTAGCGGCGCACGGCGGAGTCGGTCCACGAGGCATCCGTGTACCCGAAGAAGCGCAGGTGCAGCTCGATGAGCCGGGCGACGGCCGCCACCGTGTCGTTGTCGTACCGCAGCTCGCGCAGGCGCTTCTTGGCGAGCTTCGCCCCGACGACGTCGTGGTGGTAGAAGCTGACCGCCCCGCCCGGCTCGAGCCGCCGGGTGGCCGGCTTGCCGATGTCGTGCAGCAGCGCGGCGAGCCGCACGACGAGGTCGGGGGAGTCGAGGCGGCCTCGCGAGACCTCGTAGTCGATGGCCTGGTCGAGCACCTTGAGGCTGTGCTCGTAGACGTCCTTGTGCCGGTGGTGCTCGTCGCGCTCGAGGCGCAGCGCCGGCAGCTCGGGCAGCACGCGCTGCGCGAGTCCGGAGTCGACGAGGATCCGCAGGCCCGGCACGGGCGCGTCGGCGAGCAGCAGCTTGCTCAGCTCGTCGCGCACGCGCTCGGCGGAGATGCGGTCGATCTGGGGCGCGAGCGCCTCGACGGCGGCGCGCGTGCCGTCGTCGAGCGTGAAGCCGAGCTGCGCCGCGAAGCGGGCGGCCCGCAGCATGCGCAGCGGGTCGTCGCCGAACGAGACCTCGGGGGCCGCCGGCGTTCGCAGCACCCGCGCGATGAGGTCCTCCACGCCGCCGGACGGATCGACCAGTTCGAGCTTGGGCAGCCTCAGGGCGAGCGAGTTGACGGTGAAGTCCCGACGGACGAGGTCGGCCTCGAGGCTGTCGCCGAAGACGACCTCGGGCTTGCGCGACTCGCCGTCGTAGCTGTCGGCCCGGTACGTGGTGATCTCGACGGTCTCGCCCTCGACGCGGGCCCCGATGGTGCCGAACGCGCGGCCGATGTCCCAGTGCGCACCGGCGATCGGCTCGACGATCTCGAGGATGCGGTCGGGTGAGGCATCCGTCGTGAAGTCGAGGTCGTGCACGGGCCGACCGAGGAAGGCGTCGCGCACGGGGCCGCCGACGAGCGCGAGCTCGTGCCCCGCCGCCTCGAAGGCCTTCGCCAGGGTCGACACGGTCGGCGATTCGGCGAGCTCGCCGAGTCGCACGAGGGCCTCGGCCACGCTCTGCATGCCCACCATCGTATGCGGCCCGCCTTCGCGGGCGCTGGGCCGGATGCCTCCACAGCCGCGCCCGGCGCCCCACGTTCCGCCCGGGCGCACGCCGTAGAATCGCCTGCATGGTGGCCGAGTCGAACCCTGTGCGTCGACTCCGCCGACTCCTCGATCCGGTCGCGAGCCGCCTTCGCGGACGCCGCGGGCTCGTGCTCGCCGGGGCGGCCACCGTCGCCCTGCTCGCCACCGCCGGCGCCGCGCTGCCCATCGCGACCGCGGCGCAGACGCCGATTGCGGCATCCCCGCGGTCGCACGACCGCGTGGCCTCGGCGCCCGCGGCGGTCGACGGGTCCGGGCTGACGCTGCACCTGGCGCCGGTCGGCGGCGTCGTCGTCGATCCTGCCGGCCCGTTCACCGTCGCCGTCGAGATCGGCAACGCCTCCGCCGAGGTGCTGGCCCAGGGGGTCGTGCGCCTGAGCGGGGCGA
>JBDIAF010000083.1:0-6840 GCA_039812245.1 Agromyces sp.
CCCCCGAAGAAGACGGTCGCGGCCGGGCGCGGTGCGATACCGGATGCCTCGAGCACCCGCTGCGCGAAGGCGAGCTCGCCGCGCGCCTGCTCGGCGTCGTCGGCCTGCCGCTCGCCGCGCAGCTCGCCCGCGGTGTAGGTGTTGAAGTCGCAGTAGCCGCAGCGCACCCGGCAGAACGGCACATGCACGTACAGACCGAAGGCCCGCTCCTGCGCCCCTGCGGCTGCGGAGGCAGGCAGCAGGCCGTCGGAGGGCGCCGGATCGGCGATCGGAAGGGGGCCGGCCATCGTCAGACGAAGGCGGGGTGCAGCGCCCGCAGCTCGCGCTGCGTGAGCTCCTTGCGCCGGCGGCGCACGGCGGGGGCGAGCACCGAGCGCATGCCCCCGGCCGTCTGCAGCACGGAGCGGATCGTGAACCAGACGCTGTCGTCGGGGCGCAGTTCGAGCACGAACGACTCCTCGCCGCTCTCGGGGCCGTCGGCGGTCGTTCCGTAGGCGAAGCCGATGCGATCGGGCTCGTCGACGATGTACACCACGAGCACCGGGGTCTCGTGGTGCCCGCGGCCGGTCGCACGCAGCGTCGCGGTCATGCCCGCGGCGATGTACGGCGTGCCGTCGGCGGCGAAGCGCTGCTCGGTGTGGGGCTGCGCGCCGGCGACGGGCGAGCCCTCGGCGTCGTACGCGACGCCCGTGTACTGGGTGCCAGTGCCACTGGCGACGTCGACCACCTCGAAGCCCGAGCCGCGCTGCACGCCCCAGGTCATGAGCTCTTCTGCGGCCTTGTCGAACCGCTCGCGGCCCGAGCCGATCTTCACGCTGTCCTCCGCCGGGCGGAAGCCCGACGGCGGGTAGCGCAGCAGATCGGGTGCGAGGGTCGCCCCGATGGCACCGTAGGTGACCGACTGGTCGGTGAACGAGCTGCGTCGCTTCATGACGGGCTCCTTACTTCTTCTTGCCGTCTTTCGACTCGGTGTCGCCGCTCAGCGCGGCGATGAACGCCTCCTGCGGCACCTCGACTCGACCGACCATCTTCATGCGCTTCTTGCCCTCTTTCTGCTTCTCGAGGAGCTTGCGCTTTCTGGTGATGTCGCCGCCGTAGCACTTCGCGAGCACGTCCTTGCGCATGGCGCGGATCGACTCGCGGGCGATGATGCGGGCGCCGATGGCCGCCTGGATCGGCACCTCGAACTGCTGCCGCGGGATGAGCTCGCGGAGGCGCCCGGTCATGAGCACCCCGTAGGCGTAGGCCTTGTCGCGGTGCACGATCGCGCTGAACGCGTCGACCTGCTCGCCCTGCAGCAGGATGTCGACCTTCACGAGGTCGGCGGCCTGGTCGCCCGAGGGCTCGTAGTCGAGCGAGGCGTAGCCGGCGGTCTTCGACTTCAGCTGGTCGAAGAAGTCGAACACGATCTCGCCGAGCGGGATGTCGTATCGGATCTCGACCCGGTCCTCGCCGAGGTACTCCATGCCGAGCAGGGTGCCGCGGCGCGACTGGCAGAGCTCCATGATGGTGCCGACGTAGTCCTTGGGTGCCAGGATCGCGGCCTTCACCATCGGCTCGCGCACCTCGGCGATCTTGCCCCCGGTCGGGAACTCGCTCGGGTTCGTGACGACGACGGTCTTCTTGTCCTCCGTCGTCACCTCGTAGACCACGCTCGGCGCGGTCGCGATGATGTCGAGGCCGAACTCGCGACGCAGTCGCTCGGTGATGATCTCGAGGTGCAGGAGGCCGAGGAAGCCGGCGCGGAAGCCGAAGCCGAGTGCGACCGAGGTCTCCGGCTCGTAGACGAGCGCGGCGTCGGAGAGCTTCAGCTTGTCGAGCGCCTCGCGCAGCTCGGGGTAGTCGCTGCCGTCGATCGGGTACAGGCCCGAGAAGACCATGGGCAGCGGCTCGGTGTAGCCCGCGAGGGGCTCGCTCGCCGGCTTGACCGCGGTCGTGACCGTGTCGCCGACCTTCGACTGGCGCACGTCCTTCACGCCGGTGATGAGGTAGCCGACCTCGCCGACGCCGAGGCCCTTGGTCGGGGTCGGCTCGGGCGAGGACACCCCGATCTCGAGGATCTCGTGGGTCGCCTTCGTCGACATCATCTGGATGCGCTCGCGCGGGTTGAGCTTGCCGTCGACCATGCGCACGTAGGTGACGACGCCGCGGTAGCTGTCGTAGACGGAGTCGAAGATCATGGCGCGGGCCGGCGCGTCGGCGTCGCCGACGGGCGCGGGGATGCGCTCGACCACGCGATCGAGCAGCGCCTCGACGCCGAGCCCCGTCTTGCCCGAGACCTTGAGCACGTCGTCGGGCGAGCCGCCGATGAGGTCGGCGAGCTCGCGCGCGTACTTCTCGGGCTCGGCGGCCGGCAGGTCGATCTTGTTCAGCACCGGGATGATCTCGAGGTCGTTCTCGAGGGCGAGGTAGAGGTTGGCGAGGGTCTGCGCCTCGATGCCCTGCGCGGCGTCGACGAGCAGGATCGCGCCCTCGCACGCGGCGAGCGAGCGCGAGACCTCGTAGCTGAAGTCGACGTGGCCCGGGGTGTCGATCATGTTCAGCGCGTACGACACGTCGCGGCCCGAGGCATCCGCCACGGCCCAGGGCATACGCACGGCCTGGCTCTTGATCGTGATGCCGCGCTCGCGCTCGATGTCCATGCGGTCGAGGTACTGCGCGCGCATGTCGCGGTCGCTGACGATGCCCGTGATCTGGAGCATGCGGTCGGCGAGGGTCGACTTGCCGTGGTCGATGTGCGCGATGATGCAGAAGTTGCGGATCAGCGCGGGGTCGGTGGCGGCGGGCACCGGCGGGTTGGCGGCTCGTGGAGACATCCTTTCGATTCTCCCATGAGTTCGGCCGCGACGCTGGCCGCCCCGTCGGCGGCCGGCGTGCGACCGACTTTCGACGGATGCCCCGCCGCGACGCCGCGGGCTACGCTCGTCCCATCATGGTCGTGCTCGAAGCCCCGATCGACGAGCGGGTGTCGCCGTCGGCACTGCGCCCGGTGTTCGTCGCGCTGCGGCTCGGGCTGCATGTGCTCGTCGTGGGCCTGACCCTCTTCGTCGTCGTCCGCGCCCTGCTCGGCGACGGCGCCGGCGAACTGCCCGTCACGGTCCTCGCGATCGTGTTCCTCGCCTGGTACGGCGTGGGCGTCGCAGCGGCGCACCGGCACTTCCCGACCTGGGCGCGCGCGCTCTGGCTCGTCGGCCTGCTCGTGCTGTGGGCGGCGCTCAGCGTGCTGACCCCCGACGCGGCGTTCCTCGCCTTCCCGCTCTTCTTCCTGGAGCTGCACGTGCTCGCCGCGCCGATCGCGGTGCCGCTCGTCGCGGTCACCTTCGGCATCTCGGTCGCGAGCACGACGATGCACCTCGGATTCGAGGTCGGCTCGATCCTCGGTCCCTTCATCAGCGCCGGCGTCGCCATCGTCATCGGCCTCGGCTACCGGGCGATGGCGCAGGAGACGCGCGAGCGCCAGGCGCTCATCCTCGACCTGGTCACGACGCGCGAGGAGCTCGCGACGGCCAGCCGGGAGGCGGGCACGCTCGCCGAGCGCGAGCGGCTCGCCCGCGAGATCCACGACACCGTGGCGCAGGGGCTCTCGAGCATCCAGATGCTGCTGCACGCGGCCGAGCGGGAGGTGGACGACGAGCGCACGCGCGAGCGACTGGCCCTGGCCCGCGAGACGGCCGGCGAGAACCTGCGCGAGACGCGGCGCTTCATCCGGGAGCTGACCCCCGCCCCGCTCGACGGGCGGGCGCTGCCCGCCGCGCTGCAGCGCCTCGTCGAGGCGACGAACGAGCAGGCCGCGCAGTCGGGCTCGCCCCTGCGCGCGAGCCTCACCACGAGCGGCGAGGCGGTCGCACTGCCCATGTCGGTCGAGGCGACGCTGCTGCGCATCGCGCAGGGCTCGCTCGCCAACGTCGTCGCCCACGCCGATGCGGCGCACGCCGAGCTCACCCTCAGCTTCCTCGGCGACGAGGTCGCGCTCGACGTCGTCGACGACGGCGTCGGCTTCGACCCGCGCGCCGCGCGTGCGCGGGAGGGGGCCGAACGCGGCTTCGGGCTGTCCGCGATCCGGAGCCGCGCAGAACGACTCGGCGGATCCGCCGAGGTCGAGTCCAAGCCGGGCGACGGCACCGCCGTCGCCGTGCGGATCCCGGTGGTGACCCCATGACGATCAGGCTGATGCTCGCCGACGACCACCCGGTGGTGCGCGCCGGCATCCGGGCGATGCTCGAGGCCGACGACGAGCTCGCCGTGGTCGCCGAGGCCGGCACCGCCGACGAGGCCGTGCGGCTCGCGGCCTCCGGCGTCGACCTCGTGCTCATGGACCTGCAGTTCCCCGGCGAGCTGCAGGGCGCCGAGGCCACCCGACGCATCCGGGCGCTGCCGAGCCCGCCGCGCGTGCTCGTGCTCACCAACTACGACACCGACGCCGACATCCTCGGCGCGATCGAGGCGGGCGCGAGCGGCTACCTGCTGAAGGACGCCCCGCCCGACGAGCTGCTCGCCGCCGTGCGCCTCGCGGCCGCCGGCGAGAGCGCCCTCGCCCCGGCCGTCTCGTCGAGGCTCGCGGCCGCGAACGCCTCGCCCGAGCGCCTCACCTCGCGCGAGGCCGAGGTGCTCGCGCTCGTCGCCGAAGGGCGCTCGAACCGCGAGATCGGGCGCACGCTGTTCCTCAGCGAGGCGACCGTGAAGAGCCACCTCGTGCACATCTTCACGAAGCTCGGCGTGGGCTCGCGCACCGCGGCCGTCGCGCGCGCCCGCGAGCTCGGGGCGATCAGGGCGGGCTGAGCGGATGCCTCGCGCCCGGGTCGTGCTCGTGCACGGCATCCGCACCTCGGCGACGATGTGGCGACGGCAGCTCGCCGCACTCGCCGCGCACGACGTGGAGGCGCTCGCGGTCGATCTGCCGGGCCACGGCGTGCACCTCGATGAGCCGTTCGCGCTCGACGCGGCATTCGAGGAGATCGGCGCCGCGCTGGCGGGCGGCTCCGGCCCCGCCGACGGCGCCGCAGGCGGCGAGGCGGCACCACCCCCGCGGCTCCTCGTCGGGCTGAGCCTCGGCGGATACCTGTCGATCGAGTACGCCGCGAGGCATCCCGACCGGCTCGACGGACTCGTCGCCGCCTCGTGCGGAACCCGGCCGCGCGGCCTCGGCTACACCGGGTATCTGGCCCTCGCGACGGCGATCGGACGGCTGCCCGATCGCGGACGCGCCCTCAACGAGCTGATGGCGCGGCTCGCGCTCCCGCCCGAGGCGGTGCGCGACGTCGTCGCGGGCGGCGTCGCGCTCGAGGCGATGGTGCCGACGCTCTCCGCCGTCGGCGGCATCGATCTCGAGGCCGCGCTCGCGCGCGTCCGGTGCCCCGTGTGGCTCGTGAACGGGCGCTTCGACCACTTCCGCCTCGAGGAACGGCGACTGCTGCGCGCCGCGTCCGATGCCCGGCTCGTCATCGTTCCCGGCGCGACGCACCTCGTGAGCCTCAGCCGCCCCGAGCACTTCACCGCCGTCGTGCTCGACGCCGTCGCCGAGCTCGATCGGCGCCGCGCCCGCGCGACCGCGCGAGCCGCCGATCGCGGCGGAACGCTTGGAGATTCGCCTGCGACCACGTAACGTTGCGGCGATGCGCCGTTCGCATGGATAACCGGCGCGTCGACGGATTTCAATGTCGAACCATGCATCGGTCAGGCCGACCTGCCGATGCGTGAGACGCATCCGCGGGCGGCCGGAAGGTGATCCCAACGATGGTTTCCTCTGCCCAGATCTTCCGTGCAACCGTGGTCGACACGCCGGTCAGCCCCTTCGCGGGCGGCGAGGCGCGCTACGAGCCCGACACCGCGCTCGTCGTCGAAGACGGCGTCGTGCGCTTCCGCGGCGCGTTCGCCGAGGCATCCCGGCTGCACCCCGACGCGAGCGTCGTCGACGTGCGCGACGGCGTGCTGCTTCCGGGGCTCGTGGACACGCATGTGCACCTCCCGCAGCTTCGCTCGATGGCCGGGCTCGGGCTGCCGCTGCTCGACTGGCTCGACCGGTACACCCTGCCCGAGGAGGCGCGCTTCGCCGACGAGGCGTACGCCCGCGAGCTCGCTCCCCAGTTCCTCCGCTCGCTCGCCGCGGCGGGAACGACGAGCGCGCTCGTCTTCGGCTCGCACTTCGCCGGAGCGATGCACGAGTTCTTCGGCGCCGCCGACCGCTCGGGGCTGCGCATCACCAGTGGGCTCGTCGTCGGCGACCGGATGCTGCGCGACGAGCTCCACACGACACCCGACCGGGCCCGGGCGGAAGCCGCAGCCCTGATCGAGGCCTGGCACGGCCGGGGCCGGCTGCGATACGCCGTCACCCCTCGGTTCTCGCTCTCGGCGACGGATGAACTGCTGGCCGCCTGCGGCGAGACCTTCGCCTCGCGCGACGACCTGTGGTTCACCTCGCACCTCAACGAGAACCTCGCCGAGGTCGACACGGTCGCAGGCCTCTTCCCCGAGCGACGCGACTACCTCGACACCTACGACCGGCACGGACTCGTGAACCGCCGCTCCGTGTACGCGCACAGCGTGCACACGACGGTGCCCGAGCTCACCCGCATGGCCGAGGTCGGCGCATCCGTGGCGCACTGCCCGACCTCGAACTCGGCCCTCGGCAGCGGGCTGTTCCCGCTGCGGCGTCACCTCGACGCCGGCGTGCGGGTGGCGCTCGGCACCGACGTGGGCGCGGGCAACGGATTCAGCCTGTTCAAGGACGGCATCCAGGCGTACTTCATGCAGATGCTGCTCGGCACCGAGGGAGTGCAGCTCGAGCCCGCGCACCTGCTCTACCTCGCGACGCTCGCCGGCGCCGAGGCGCTCGGGCTCGAC
>JBDIAF010000084.1:0-6839 GCA_039812245.1 Agromyces sp.
TCGGTCTCGATCGAGGCGGTGAACTTCAGGCCCGCGCGGGCCGCCGCCGAATCGAACATCTGCCGCACGCCGTGCGCGCGGCTCATGACGATGAGGGGCTGTTCGACGAGCTCGGCGATGCCGACGGTCTCGCGCTCGGCGAGCGGATGGTCGCGGCGCATCTGCGCCCAGAGGTAGGCGTGGCCGATGACCTCGGTGCGGAACTCGGCCGGCGGGATGCGGGTGCCGACCGCGAAGTCGGCGCGGCCGCCGGCCACGGCGGCGTAGACGTGCTCGGGCATGGCCTCGACCACGTTGCCGATCACGCCCTCGGGCCCCGAGTGCACGATGAACGGCGCGACGATGTCGGTCGCGGTGGTCGGCGCGGAGACGACCGTGAGGTTCGCGGTCGTGCCGCGCGAGATCGCGGCCGCGGTCGCCCCGGCCTGGGCCGCACGCGCGACGAGGTCCTCGGCGACCGGGCGGAAGCGTCGGCCGGCCGCCGTGAGGGCGAGCCCACGAGCCGATCGGTCGAAGAGCTCGAAGCCGAGATCCTGCTCGAGGCGACGGATCTGGCGGCTCAGCGAGGGCTGCGCGACGTGCACGACCGCAGCGGCGCCGTGCAGGGTGCCGGCCTCGCAGACGGCGAGGAAATAGCGGAGCAGGCGCAGATCCATTGATACCTCCCAGGCATCACTTTGACGGAAACTAAGTATTGGCGCGTTATCTGTCGCTGTCCATAGACTGGCCGAACTTCGCCGCCGAAGACACCCCCGGGTGGCGAACCCCACCCCAGGAGGCAGACATGGCAACCACCCGAGCGCGAGGCCTTCGCGCACTCGCATTCCTGGCCGTCGGGGCCACCGGCGTCGCCGGCCTCGCCGGCTGCACGGCGGGCGGATCCGCCGCCGGCACCGAGTCCGACGTGCTGAGCGTCGCGGCGTCCGCGGCCGTCACCACGTGGGACCCGGTGCGCTCGTTCTCGACCGAGGCGCTCTACCTCGGCAACGTCTACGAGCCGCTCCTCTGGAAGAACGCGGAGGGAGCCGACGAGCCCTTCACCCCCGGCATCGCGGAGTCGTGGGAGGTCAGCGAGGACGGGCTCACCTGGACCTTCCACATCCGCGAGGGGGCCACGTTCCACGACGGCGAGCCCGTCGACGCCGAGGCCGTGAAGGCGTCGATCGAGGCGGCGAAGGACCATGCAGGGGCATCCTTCATCTGGGCGCCGCTCGAGTCGATCGAGGCGACCGACGACTCGACGGTCGTGATGCACCTCGCGTACTCGGCGCCGATGGACCTCGTCGCCGCCTCGACCTACGGGGCCTGGATCGTCTCGCCCAAGGCGCTCGCCGCCTCGGCCGACGACGAGCAGTACTTCGAGCAGGGCATCGACGCCGGCACCGGCCCCTACACGGTGAAGTCGTACACCCCCGGCGAGAAGGTCGTGCTCGAGGCGTACGACGAGTACTGGAACGAGGACGCGGCGCCGCACTACGACATCGTCGACATCGCGATCACCCCCGACGCGGTCACGGCGCAGCAGATGCTGACGAGCGGCGAGGTCGACCTCGCGACGAGCCTGCCGCTCGAGAACGTCGACACCGTGGCATCCGATCTCGGCACCGAGGTGCGCACCGCGAACTCGCCGTTCAACTTCGTGGGCTTCTTCAACACGACCCGGCCGCCGCTCGACGACCCGAAGGTGCGCCAGGCGCTGAGCTACGCCATCCCCTACGAGGACATCATCGAGGTCGGCGGCGCCGGCTACGGCACCCAGGCCCACGGGCCGGTGCCGAAGGGCATCTTCCCCTACTCCGAGGACGTGCCGCAGTACGAGCAGGACCTGGAGAAGGCGAAGGCGCTCCTCGCCGAGTCCGGCCACGCCGACGGGCTCTCGCTCACGCTCACCTACGCGTCGGAGAACTCCGCCGAGGCGCGCTTCGTGCCGCTCATCAAGGACGCGTTCGCGAAGATCGGCGTCACCCTCGACGTGCGCGCCGAGCTGTTCAACCAGCAGTGGGAGAACGCCAAGGCCGACCCGGCCACGGCGCAGGACATCTTCGTCGTCTACTACTGGCCCACCTACAGCGACGCCGGCTCCGACAACCTCTACTCCCTCTTCCACTCCAGCGACGAGCCGTTCTTCAACCTCAGCTACTGGAAGAACGCCGACTACGACGCGCTCGTGGAGGAGGCGGGCACGCTCACGGGCAGCGACCGCGACGCCGCGCAGGCGAAGTACGAGGAGGCGATGGGCATGCTCGTCGAGCAGGCGCCGGGCTTCTTCCTCTACGACGCCCAGGCGGTGAGCGTGGTGCCGAAGGGGCTCGAGGTCGCCGACTTCAACGAGAACTACCCCTTCACCACCTTCTTCGCGCCCGTCCGCCCCGCGAGCTGACGCGGCGACGCCGGCCGGGCGGGCTCGCCCCTCGAGCCCGCCCGACCCGGCATCCCCGTCGCGTCCGCCCTCTCCCCCTCGCCCCCTGACCCAGGAGTCATCCATGTTGCGCTTCCTCGCCAGCCGGCTCGGGACCGCGGTCGTCGTGCTCTTCGTGCTCACGCTCGTGGTGTTCGTGCTGTCGCGGGTGATCCCGGCCGACCCGGCGGTCGTCTACGCCGGGCCCAAGGCGCCGCCCGAAGAGCTCGCCCGCATCCGTGAGAAGCTCGGCTTCGACCAACCGCTGATCGTGCAGTACCTCGGCTACCTCGGCGGCCTCGTGACGGGCGACTGGGGCGACTCGCTCTCCACCAAGCGCCCGGTGCTCGACGAGCTCGCGACCCGGCTGCCGGCGACCCTCGAGCTGATCTTCGCCGCCATGCTCATCGCCGTCGTCTTCGGCATCGCGCTCGGCGTCATCGCGGCGAAGCGCCCCGGTCGCCTCGTCGACGGCGCCATCCGCTTCCTCGCGATCGGCGGCGTCTCGATGCCCGCGTTCTGGCTGGGGCTGCTCCTGCAGGTGCTCTTCGTCGGGCAGCTGAAGCTGCTGCCCGCCACCGGGCAGTTCAGCACCGAGGTCGAGTACGTCGCCCCGATCGCGCCCGTGACCGGATTCCCGCTGTTCGACAGCCTCATCACGGGCAACTGGGTCGCCTACAGCGACGGCCTCGCGCACCTCGTGCTGCCCGCGATCACGCTCGCCGCCTACCCGCTCGGCCTCATCGCGCGGATGACCCGCGCCTCGATGCTCGAGGTGCTCGGCCAGGACTACGTGTTCACGGCGAACGCCTACGGCCTGCGCGACGGCCTCATCAGGTGGCGGCTCGCCCTCAAGAACGCCATGCCCCCCACGATGACGATCATCGGACTCGCGGCGGCCTACACGCTCACCGGCACCTTCTTCGTCGAGGTCGTCTTCAACTGGCCGGGCATCGGGCAGTTCGCGGCCGGAGCGATGCTCGCCGTCGACTATCCGGCCATCATGGCGATCACCCTGCTCGGGGCCGCCGGCTATCTCATCGCCAATCTCGTCGTCGACCTGATCCAGGCGCGGCTCGACCCCAGGGTGACCCTCGCATGACCGCCACCACCGCATTGCCGGCCTTCGTGCCGATGGGCGGCAGCACGCTCGGCCGCGTGGCCAGGGTGCTGCGCACCGATCGGCTCGCCGCGCTCGGCCTCGCCCTCATCGTGCTCGTCGTCGTGCTCGCCGTCTTCGGCCCGTGGATCGCGCCGTACCCCGCGCAGGGATACGGCGAGACCAACGTCGTCGACCGCGGGCTCGCCCCGAGCGCCGCCCACTGGTTCGGCACCGACCAGCTCGGCCGCGACATCCTGAGCCGCGTCATCATCGGGGCCCGGCCCGCGCTCACGATCTCCTTCCTGGTCGTCGCGATCGCCGCGCTCATCGGCATCCCGCTCGGCGCGATCGCCGGCTACCGCGGCGGATGGCTCGACGAGGTGCTCATGCGCGTGACCGAGGTCTTCCAGGCGTTCCCGCCGCTGCTGCTCGCGATGGTGACCGTCGCGATCCTCGGCCCCAGCCTCACCAACGCCGGCCTCGCGCTCGCGATCTGCTGGTGGCCCTGGTACGCGCGACTCGTCCGAGCCGAGGCGCGCACCTTGCGCGACCGGCCGTTCGTCGAGGCGGCGCGGTCCATCGGCGTCCCGGCGTGGCGCATCCTGCCGCGCCACATCCTGCGCAACTGCATGACGCCCGTGCTCGTGCAGGCGACGGTCGACGTCGGCAGCGTCGTGCTCGCGGCCGGCTCGCTCGCCTTCATCGGCCTCGGCGCGCAACCGCCCTCGCCCGACTGGGGCCTGATGGTCGCCGAGGGCCGCGGGCAGATCTTCACCGCCTGGTGGATCTCGACCTTCCCCGGCCTCGCGATCTTCGCCACCGTGCTCGGCTTCAACCTGCTCGGCGACGCGCTGCGCGACTTCTTCGACCCCCGGCAGGTGAAGCGATGACCGAAGCGATGACCACCGAATCCGCCACGGAGCTCCTCCGCATCGACGAGCTCGAGATCGCCTTCGAGGAACGGGGCTCCCTCACCAACCGCCCGGTGCGCGGCATCACCCTCGCCGTCGCCCCGCGAGAGGTCGTCGGCATCGTCGGCGAGACCGGCTGCGGCAAGAGCCTCACCGGCCTCGCGGTGCTCGGCCTGCTGCCGAAGGGGGCCGTGCCCAGCGGCCGGGTGCTGATCGACGGCGTCGAGCAGCCCTTCGATGGCCGCGGGACCGCCAGGGGCGACGTCGTCTCGATCGTGTTCCAGAACCCGGGCACCGCGTTCAACCCCGTCTTCACGCTCGGCCGTCAGATGCGCGACGTCGTCGAGCGGCAGCGCCGAGTCGACGGGCGGCCCCTCGGGCGCGCGGGCGCCAAGGCGCACATCCTGCACTACCTCGAACAGGTCGGGCTGCCCGACCCCGAGCGGATCTTCCGCAGCTATCCCCACGAGCTGTCCGGCGGCATGCTGCAGCGCGCGATGATCGCGATGGCGCTCGTGTGCGAGCCGAGGCTGCTGATCCTCGACGAGCCGACGACCGCGCTCGACGTGACGATCGCGAAGCAGATCCTCGAGCTCATCCTGTCGCTGCGCGACCGCTTCGGCTTCGGCGTGCTGCTCATCACCCACAACCTCGGCGTCGTGCGCGAGGTGTGCGACCGGATCGCCGTGCTGTACGCGGGTCGGGTCGTCGAGGCCGGGCCGACCGACGCGGTGCTGCGCGCACCGGCGCACCCCTACACCCGCGGCCTGCTCGGCGCCCTGCCGGCGAGGCACCGGCCGGGTCAGCCGCTGGACGCGATCCGCGGTGCGGTGCCCGGCAATCTGCTCCGCATCACCGGCTGCTCGTTCCGCGAACGCTGCCCCATCGCGGTCGAGGCGTGCGCGAGCGTGGATCCCGCGCTCGAACCCGTCTCGCCGTTGCACGAGGCGGCCTGCATCCTGGCCGCCGGCGTCGAGGGGAGCCGCTCGTGAGCACGATGCTGAGCGTCGAGAACGTCGTGAAGGTCTACCGGGCGCACGGCACCAGGGTGCGCGCCGTCGACGGCGTCTCGTTCGAGGTCGAGGCCGGCACCACGTTCGGCCTGGTGGGCGAATCGGGCTCGGGCAAGAGCACGGTGGCGCGCTGCGCCCTGCGGCTCATCGAACCCACGTCGGGCGGCTCGCGCATCGACGGCGAGCCGATCGGCGACCTGCGCGGCCGCGGCCTGCGCGAGCTGCGGGCGCGTACGGGCATGGTGTTCCAGAACCCCGTCGCCGCCCTCAACCCGAGGCTCACCATCGAGCAGTCGATCGCCGAGCCGCTGCGCACCCACACCTCGCTGCGAGGCCGCGCGCTCGCGCAGCGGGCGCGCGAGCTGCTCGACGAGGTCGGGCTCGCGGCGGCGCACGCCGAGCGGCTGCCGCACCAGCTCTCGGGCGGGCAGTGCCAGCGCGTGGGCATCGCCCGTGCGCTCGCCACCCGACCGCGACTGCTCGTGCTCGACGAGCCGACGAGCGCACTCGACGTCTCGGTGCAGGCGCAGGTGCTCAACCTGCTGCAGGAGCTGAAGCGGGAGCACGCGCTCAGCTACCTGCTGATCTCGCACGACCTCGACGTCGTCCGCTACATGAGCGACTCCGCCGGCGTCATGCGCAAGGGCGCGCTCGTCGAGGTCGGCCCCGCGAGCGAGGTGCTCGTGAACCCCAGGCACGAGTACACGCAGCGACTGCTCGCGGCCATGCCCGAGACCCCGGGCGCCGTGCCCCTCGACGAGCTCGCCCCCGCCGACCCCCGAGAGAACAGGATCCGCCAGTGACCTCGCTGCTGCCGACGGGCATCGCCCGAGACATCCACCCGCCGCGCACCCCGGGCGGCCCGATCGGCGAGCCGACGCTCGAGACGTGGCAGGACGCGCCCCACAACCGGTGGGCGTTCGCACACGTCGCGGAGTTCGTGCCGACCGCGCCCATCGCGCACCGTCAGGCCGCGCCCCGGTTCGGCGCCGCGGGGGCGGCGGAGCTCGCTGCGGCGCTGCCCGGCATCGAGGCCCGGCTCGAGCAGAGCTACACCGACGCGCTCGTCGTGGTGCGCCGGGGCGAGGTCGTCGCGGAGTACTACCGCGAGGGCATCGACGCCCACACCCCGCACCTGCTCATGAGCGTGTCGAAGTCGATCTGCGGGCTCACCGTCGGAACCCTCGTCGACGACGGGCTGGTCGAGCTCGACCGGCGGATCGACGAGTACGTGCCCGCGCTCGCGGGCAGCGCCTACGGCGACGCCACCGTGCAGCAGGTGCTCGACATGACGGTCGACGTCGACTACGACGAGGACTACCGCGATCCCGCCTCGCACGTGCAGGCGCAGGACCGGGTGGCCGGCTGGCGCCCCCGCCTCGCCGGGGATCCGGCCGACACCTACGCCTTCCTGG
>JBDIAF010000085.1:0-6790 GCA_039812245.1 Agromyces sp.
CGTGGAGAGTGCCGGGATGCGCTCACCATCGGGTGCGAATGTCAGCGTAGGACAACAGGTGGTCTTAAGTAAAGCGCTTTAGTAGATGTGCCCTCTGATCAATCGCGAAATATCCCGATTGATCTGGCCTTCTCCGTTCGATGTTTCGCCGCATCGATCCTAAAGCGTTCAAGTTCTCTCGTTGACATCCATCGGCCTCGCTATGATCGACACGGCCCGCACGCACGACGGGGAGGTGAGGATGACGGTTCAGCAGCGCGCAACGCTCGACGATGTCGCACGCCTCGCCGGGGTGAGTGCGAAGACCGTCTCACGGGTCTTCAACCAGCGCGAACTCGTGGGTGCCGAGACCGCCGAGCGCGTGCAGGCCGCAGCACAACGCCTGCGCTTCCGCCCCAACACCCTCGCCCAGGGGCTGCGCCGCGGTGGCGGCACGAACACGGTCGGGTTCGTCATGGGCGAGTTCGGCAACCCGTTCTACTACAAGGTCGCACAGGGCCTCGAGCGCGAGTTCGCCGCGCACGGCTACCGGCTCCTCGTCGCCACGACCGACGACTCCCCCGACGGCGAGGCCCGGGTCGCCGACGCCCTGCTCGCCCAGCGCGTCGAAGCGCTGCTGATCATCCCCGCCTCGAGCGACCAGTCCTACCTCGACGGCGAGCGGCAGCTCGGCACGCCGGTCGTCTCGATCGACCGGCCGGCGCAGAACCTCACGGCCGACGCCGTGGTGCTCGAGAACCGCTCGGTGGTGCACGAGGCCACGCGGCGATTGCTCGCGCTCGGGCATCGCCGCGTCGGCTACGTGTGCAACCCGGCCGACGTCCACACGCAGGTCGAGCGCGTCGACGGCTACCGCACGGCGATGGCTGCGGCAGGCATCACCGACACCCGACGCTGGGAGCGCCTCGACGACGACCGCGGCGTCCCCGCCGAGACCGCCGTGCGCGAGCTCCTCGCCGGCGAAGACCGGCCGACCGCGATCATCACCGGCAACAACCGGGTGACGATCGGCGCGCTCCGGGCGCTGCGCGCCCTCGACGACGAGCGCACGGCCCTGATCGGATTCGACGACTTCGACACCGCCGACGTGCTCGGGGTCACCGTGATCTCCTACGATCCGATCGAACTCGGCCGTGCCGCCGCCCGGCTCGCCCTCGAGCGGCTCGACGAGCCGGCCGGGCGACCCCGTCGCGTCGAGCTTCCCACCTGGATCGTCGAGCGGGGCACCGGCGAACGCAGGCCCTGAGCAGCGCGGACTACCCGGTGGACGGCGGCGGTGCGGTCGAGCCGCGCGCTTGCAACCGCGGCGTCGAATCGAGATGCGCGGATGCTTCCGCCCCCGCCACCACCTCGAACAGCCGACGCGCGACGTGTGCGCCGAATGCGATCACGTCATGGCTCATCGCCGACAGCGTCGGCACGGTGTGCCGGCACAGCACCGAGTCGTCCCAGGCGATGACCGAGACGTCCTCGGGCACGCGCAGGCCCAGCTGCGTGATCGCCGACATCCCGGCGACGGTCATGATGTCGTTGTCGTACACGAACGCGGTCGGCGGGTGCACCGAGCCCAGCGCAGCCGTCGTCGCCGCAGCGCCCTGCTCGGCCGAGTAGTCGGTGCGGAAGATCTCGCCCTCGATGCCGACGGCGGCGAGCTCGTCGAGGAACGCGTCGTCGCGGATCCGGGTGTGCGCGAGCTCCTCGAGCCCCGCGATGCGGGCGATGCGCCGGTGGCCGAGGCCCGCGAGCACCCGCACGGCCTCGCGCGAGGCTGCGGCGTCATCGGTCCAGACCGAGGCGTGCGGGCCCGCGAAGGCGGGATCGCCGACGACGAGCGTCGGCAGGCCGGGATGCTCGGCGAGGTAGCTCACCCGCGGATCGTCCTGACGGATGTCGACCAGGACGACCCCGTCGACGCGTCGACCGTTGCGCCAGAGTCGCAGCGTCTCGAGCTCGCGTTCGAGGTCGGGCACCACCTGCAACAGCAGGCCGTAGCCGCGCGGCGAGAGCTCGGACTCGATGCCGGCGAAGAACTGCATGTAGAACGACTCGAGCCCGAGGTTCATGGGGTCGCGCGCGAGCACGAGGCCGATCGTGTTGGTCTTGGCCTCGGCAAGCGATCGGGCGGCCCCCGCCGGCGCCCAGCCGAGTTCGTCGGCGACCCGCAGGATGCGGGCGCGGGTCTCCTCCGAGACGCCCTTGCGGCCGTTCAACGCGAACGAGACCGCGCCGATCGAGACGCCCGCGCGTGCAGCGATGTCCTCGATCGTCACCCTGCGCTTGGAGGCGGCCACTCTTCCCACGACTTGAACCCTACTCGCCGCCCGGGCGACCGGAGCGGTTCGACGATTCAACTCTCGAATCTGAAGCGCTTAAGCTGAGCGAGGCGAAAGGAGTCGCGATGCACGTCGCCGAAACCGGCTCAGGTCGACCGGTCCTCTTGCTGCACGGGGCGGGTGTGAGCGGATGGATGTGGCAGCCGACGCTCGATCGACTCGGTCCGAGCCATCGCGCCATCGTGCCGGACCTGCCGGGCTTCGGGCGCAGCGCGGCGGAGACGTATCCGACGCGTGCCGAGGTCGTGGACCGCCTGGCCGCGATCACCGTCGAACGGGCGCCACGAGGGGTGGTCGTCGCGGGCTTCTCGCTCGGGGCGCAGCTCGCGATCCAGCTCGCTTCGTCCTACCCGGCCCTGGTGCGCGGTGCCGTCGTCGTCAGCGGCGAAACCCACCCGGCCGCATTCCGGCGAACCACCCTGGCGTTGCTCGCGCTCGCGGCTCCACTCGCACGGCGCGAGCGATTCGCACGACTTCAGGCGCGCCAGCTCGCCGTTCCGCCCGAGCTGCTCGACGACTACCTGCGCGACAGCGCGACGGTCGGCCGCGCGACGCTTCTGGCGAGCGTCGGCGAGAACCTCGCATTCGAGCTCCCGTCCGGCTGGGCGAGCTGGCGCGGGCCCGCCACCGTGCTCGTCGGCGCCGGGGAGCGAGCGATGATGCGGCGGTCGGCGTCGCTGACGGCCGCTGCCCGGGGGCTGACGCCTCGGGTGATCGCGGGCTCCGGCCACGACCTGCCGTTCACGCGCCCCGAGCTGGTCGCCGATGCGATCCGCAGCTGCGTGCTCGCCTCGGACGACTCCACGAGCTCCTGAGTCGCTGAGTCGCGAGCGAGGGCGGCCGGCGAAGCCGACCGCCCTCGTGATTCGACTAGGAGCGACGGACCCGGCGACGCAGCTGGAGTTGCAGGCCCGCCCCGAGCAGCACCATCAGGACGGCGAGCGCACCGGCGGCCACCCAGGCCATCGCGTCGAGACCCGTCGCTGCGAGCGTGCCGCTCGCGCCCGAGGCATCCGTGCCCTGCCCACCGTTCGCCCCGGGCTGTCCGGTACCGGGCTCGCCCGTGCCCGGCCCACCCGTGCCCGGCTCGCCGCCGTCGCCGAAGTCCACGTCGCCCACCGCGAAGTCATCGAGATAGACGGTGCCCGCGACGTCGTCCGAGTCGGCCTGCGTGACCATCAGCACCACCTCGGTGACGTTCGAGAGCAGGGCGTCGCTCGGACGCAGCTGCGGGTCGATGCCGGCGGGCCAGCTGGCCACGGCCTCGTCGAACGGCAGATGGAGCGCGCCGGCCCCGGTCTCGGCGAGCGCCGCCGGCAGCTGCGCGCGCAGCGCCGGCAGACTCGGAACGGCTGCGGGTTCGAGGCTCGTCTGCAGGTTCCAGAACGTGTCCTCGCTCTGCCCGGCGACCGGCCCGGTGCGGAACTGCACGATCAGGTTCTGCGCGTGACCGTTGGCGTCCGCCCAGAGGTTCACGCCGTCGAGTCCGACCCAGTTCTGCCCGCCGACCCAGCGGGCGACTTGCGAGTAGCCCTGCTCGGAGAAGTCGTATGTGAACCCGGCCGACTGCGCCCCGTGTCCGACGTGGTCGGTGTCGAGCGAGAGCTGCTCGGCCCCGTTGCGGTTGCTCCAGCCCGCGCGCAGCGCAGCGTCGTCGGCGTAGCCCTCGAAGTCGTCGAGCGTGATCGGAGTGCCCGCCGGGAACTCGGGTTCGACCGGCTCGCCCCCGTCGACCACGAGGTCGTCGAGGTAGAAGGTGCCTGCCTCGGGAGCGGCGTCGGAGCCCTTCGTCGCCATGATCACGAGCTCCCGCACGCTCGCGAGGTCGGCGTCGGTGGGGCGCAGCGCCTGGTCGATGCCTGCGGGCCACCCGACGATCGCATCCGCGAAGGGAAGGTGGATCTGCTGCGGCTCGTCGCCCTCGAGCGCGATCTGCACGTTCCAGAACGTATCCTCAGCCTGGCCCGGCTGCGCAGGGGTGCGGAACTGCACGAGCAGGTTCTGGCCCACCTCATTGGGATCGACCCACATGCTGAGCTGCGTGCGACCGGCCCAGTTGCCGACCTCCTGGCCACCGATCCAGCGCGCCACCTCGGTGTAGCTCTGCGAGGTGAAGTCGAAGCTGTAGGCGGCGGCATGCGCTCCCGAACCGACGCGGTCGTTCTCGAGCGACAGCTGCGTCGCGCCGTTGCGGTTCGACCACGCGGCGCGCAGCGCCGCCGTGTCGGCGTACGACTCGAAGTCCTCGAGCACGATCGGGTCGCTCGATGCCGGCGGGTGCTCGGGGTCGTAGTACTCACCCTCGCCGTCGGTGCGCAGATCGTCGATGAGAATCGATCCGCTCACGGCATCGGCGCCGACCTGGTTGACGAAGATGCCGAACTTCGTGATCGCGGCGAGCCGCTCGGGCGTGAGCCTGGCATCGGGCTGGTTCTGCCACGCCGGGGTGCGGAAGTCGGCGAACGGGATCACGAGCTCGCCCGGCTCATCGCCCTCGAGCGACGGATACGCCTCGAACGCGAGCCCGCCCGCGTTCAGCTGCAGCACGAGCTTCTGCCCCGAGGCATCCGGATCGAGCCAAAGGCGCAGTTCGCTGTCGGCCGACCAGTTCTGCGCTGTCTGGTACGCCTTGCCGAAGCCGAGGTAGCCGCCGACCGCCAGGGCGTAGTCGATCTTCAACGCGGTCGACCGCTCGGCGACCTCGCTCAGCGAGAACGTCGTCGGCGCCGTGTTCTCTGCGGTGTACGCCGCGCGCAGGGCGGCGTCGCCCGTGTACGTCTCGAAGTCGTCGATGACGCCGGGCGCGAGCTCTGGCGCAGCGCCGAGGATCAGCGCGGCATCGCCGCTCAGGGCCTCGCCGTCGACGGTCGCCGACACGGTGAGGGTCACCTCTCGGTTGTCGAGCTCGGCGGCCTCGATCGACCACTGCGCCGACCAGTAGCCGTCGGCATCGAGCGTCAGCGGCTGGGCTCCCCCGTCTCCGGCGCCCGCGACGGTGAAGACCGCATCGGTGACGTCGGCGTCGGCTGCGCCGGTCAGCTTGGCCCGCACGGTGGCGGAGGCCGTTTCGACTCGCACGCCCGATGCCGGCGAGACCACGCGGATGCCAGGGGCAGCCGTCGCGGCCCCGGTCTCGCGCTCGTGCACATCGGCCGGCAGATCGGAGGCGAAGATCGTGAACGGGTCGGCCTCGAAGGCGGCGAAGTCGTCCGCCATCTCGTGTCCCACGGGCGGCACGTAGATCTGCCCGCCGCCGAAGTTCGCCCACGTGAGCATGAACGCGATGCGCGAGGCATCCGGGTCGGCCTCGATCGCTTCAGCGAGGTCGGTGAAGTAGTCGAGGCTCTTGTTGCCGCTCGGGGCGATCGCGCGATCGCCGTTGCGGCCGAACTCGGTGAAGGCCGCGATCTTGCCGCGTGCTTCGGCGAGCCGCGCGATCATGCCGAGGTCGTCGACGGCGGAGGCGATCCAGGCCGAGGAGTCGTCGGCGTCGTTCGAGTTCTCATAGGAGTCGTAGCCGAGCACGTCCACCCACTCGTCTCCCGGGTAGGTCTCGAGGTATCGCGCCTCGTCGCCGCCGAGCACGCCGTTGGGCGAGAACGCGTAGAGCAGGTTGTGCACGCCCTTCACGTCGCGCAGGTACTCGACGGTGTACCGGAAGATCTCCTTGTACTCGCCGGGGGTGGCATGAGCGGCGCCCCACCAGAACCACGAGCCGGTGTTCTCGTGGAACGGGCGGAAGATCACCGGCACGAGCGTGCCGTCGGCCCGCTCGGCGGCCTCGGCCGAGCGCGCGATGAGGTCGAGATACGCGCGGTAGTCGGCGTTGCGATCGCCTCCGGGGAGGATGCGGCTGACGGCCCGCCCCGCGACATCGTCGTAGTTCCCGCCGGTCGCGAAGTTCGACAGGTGCGCGCTGAGCGTGGGGATCGCACCATGCGCGTCGGCGTCCACGAAGGCCGCGCCGAGCCGGTCGGCGTTCTGCTCGGCGGTGTCGCCGCTCACGCCCGGCCGCTCCCGTCCGTCGATGACGAGGGTGTCGAAGCCGAAGACCGCCGGATAGTCGCCGGTCACGTCGAGGGCATCGGAGACGCCGGTGCCGAGCGCGTAGTCGGTGGCGTGCTGCTGGCCGAACAGGGCGCCGTGGCCCTGCTGCTCCCGGAGGAAGGCGAACAGCGATCTGGTCTCGTCGGTCGCCGAGGAGTCGGCCACCGCGACCTCGAGCGGTTCGGCCGCGAAGGCGGATGGGGCTGAGCCGACGATCAGCAGCGCGGCCAGGGCGGTCGCGGTTGCGGGAACGATCGGGCGTCGGGTTCTGCGTCTTGGCGCCATGGTTTCTCCATCGAAAGCAGGAACGGCATCGGGTGCACGCGACCGCGCGGGGTCGCGTCGCCAACGCTAGGTGAGAAGCGCGGTTAAGTAAAGCGCTTTAGTCCATCGTCGGACACGTAACGCGG
>JBDIAF010000086.1:0-6744 GCA_039812245.1 Agromyces sp.
TTCTCCGGTGCGGTCATCGGAGCGCCCGAGCCGCCGGCGGCTTCGGCTACCCGCGCCCTTCGCCTACCCGCGTCCTCCGGCCGCCGCCCGGGCCCTCCGGCTGCCGGCTCAGCCCCGCGGTGCCGTCACGAGGTGCCAGGAGCGCGTCGGGGCGCTCCGCCGGGGGTGCAGGCCCCGCCCGGCGACGACGCGAGCCATCTCCTCCGGCGGATGCACGAAGCCGCGGTAGCTCCGCCCGCGCAGGCGCAGCATCGCGTTGCCGAACGCGACGCCGAGGCGGGTCGCCGGAGTGCGCGGGGGATGGCTGAACACGAGGAGCCGCCGGGCGTGGTCGGCGGCGCGGCCGAGCAGGCGCTCGTAGTCGGGGTAGCAGCAGACGACCCGATGGAGGATCACGATATCGGCTTCGGCGACGGAGTCGGCGCGCTCGGCCAGGTCGATTCCGAGCAGACGGGTCACTCGCTCCGCGACGCCGGCTCGATCGATCAGCTCGGTCGCCACCAGCTCGTACTCGCTCGACAGTTCGAGGTTGGTCGTGCTGGCGGCTCCGTGTTCGAGCAGTGCCAACTGGATCTCGCCGATGCCGCCGCCGACCTCGAGGACGGTGCGGCCGCGGACGCCGACGGTGTCAACGGCGTCGACGATCGCATGCTCGGCCGGGGTCAGCCCTGCACGCGCGTAGCGCTTCGCGATCTTCCTCGCGAAGCGGGCGTCGAAGATCTCCGTGTACCTCGTCGGATCCTGCGGTGGACCGCAGCACTCGTCCATGCTCCCAGTATCAGTCCGAGGGGGAGGACGGCGCGAGAGCGAAGGAGAGCACGTCGACCGACACGGTGACCGCGATCGACGAATCCGATGCAGCCTCGGTTCGATGGTGGGCCGACGGGCCCATCTCGGTGATGGCCGCACGCGCGGCGGTATCGAGCTCGAGGCCGTACTCGAGGGCGCGTTGCGCCTGGAGGTCGAGCCGGTGTTCGGCGAACTGGCCGATGACCTGCTCGGCCTTTCCCGGGGGCACGTCGAGCATCGTCCCCGACGCCCGCAGCTCGCGGAGATGACGATCGGTCGGCACCACGACCAGGACGACGCCGCCGGGGGAGAGCACGCGGGCGAACTCTGCGGCATTGCGAGGGGCGAAGACGTTGAGCGCCGCGTCGACGGTGCGGTCGCGCACCGGGAACGGGCGCCAGATGTCCATCACCACTCCCGTCGCGCCCGCGAGCGTGCGCAGGGCGATGCGGACCGCGTCGGGAGAGCGATCGGCGAGCAGCAGTGCCGCGCCGTCGAATGCGGCGGCGAGTTCAGCGGCGTAGTAGCCCGTCCCGCAGCCGAAGTCGGCGATCCGGAGGCCGTTGGCGCCGGCGGGAGCGGGCCGGGCCTGCTGCAGCAGCTCGACGAGCGCGTGCGCGATCGGCTCGTACGCACCGGTGCGCAGGAACGCGTCCCGGGACGCGAGCATGGCACGATCGTCGCCCACGGTTCGGGGGGCCTTGGGAGGCAGCAGGGTCAGGAAGCCGTGCTTCGAGCGATCGAAGCGATGGCCGGCTTCGCAGCCGAAGACGCGATCGTCGACCTCGGAGAGGGACAGGAAGCAGTTCGGGCACCGGAGCCAGGTCGAATCGATCGACATGGTCCGATGCCCGGAACTGTTCAGGACTCGGCGGTTCAGTGGTGCTCGCCGTGCGAGGACTCGAGTTCGCCCTTCGTGACCGGCGAGATGCGGTCCTCGAAGAACCAGCGCGAGAGCGAGGCGCGCACCTTCTGGCCGAAGGTGATCTTGCCGCGCGCGTTCGGGCGGATCATGAGCGGCTCGTAGCTCTCGAAGCTCACCAGGCGCCAGCGCTCGTACTCGTCGAGCGGCTGGTGCACCTCGATGAACTCACCACCGGGGAGCTTCACGATGCGGCCCGACTCGTAGCCGTGCAGCACGATCTCGCGGTCCTTCTTCTGCAGCGCGATGCAGACGCGCTTGGTGATGAAGTAGGCGATGAACGGGCCGACGATCACGACGAACTGCAGGGCGTGGATGACGCCCTCCATCGTGAGCGAGAAGTGCGTCGCGAGGATGTCGGAGCTGGCGGCCGCCCACAGGCCCGCGTAGAAGGTGACGCCGGCGGCGCCGATCGCGGTGCGGGTCGGAGCGTTGCGGGGACGGTCGGCGATGTGGTGCTCGCGCTTGTCGCCCTTCACCCAGGCCTCGATGAACGGGTAGAGCAGCACGAGGACCAGGAAGACGCCGATGGCGATGAGCGGCACCAGGATGTTGAACGACCAGGTGCGGTCCAGCCAGACGAACTCCCAACCCGGCGGGATCAGACGCAGCGCGCCGTCGGCGAATCCGATGTACCAGTCGGGCTGGGTACCGGCCGAGACGGGCGAGGGGTCGTAGGGACCGTAGTTCCAGATCGGGTTGATCGTGAACAGCGAGGCGATGAGGGCCAGCACACCGAAGACGATGAAGAAGAAGCCGCCGGCCTTCGCAGCGTAGATCGGCAGGATGGGCGGGCCGACCGCGTTCTGCTGGGTCTTGCCGGGGCCGGCGTACTGGGTGTGCTTGTGCACGACCACGAACACCAGGTGGAGCGCGACGAACGCGACCACGAGCGCCGGCAGCAGCAGGATGTGCAGCGTGTAGAGGCGGCCGACGATGTCGGTGCCCGGGAACTCCCCGCCGAAGATGAGGAACGAGAGCCAGGTGCCCACGAGCGGGATGCCCTTGACCATGCCGTTGATGATGGCGAGGCCGTTGCCCGAGAGCAGGTCGTCGGGGAGCGAGTAGCCCGTGAAGCCCTCGGCCATCGCGAGGACGAACAGCAGGAAGCCGATCACCCAGTTGAGCTCGCGCGGCTTGCGGAACGCACCGGTGAAGAAGATGCGCAGCATGTGCAGGCCGATGGCGGCCACGAACAGCAGGGCCGCCCAGTGGTGCATCTGGCGCACGAACAGGCCGCCGCGGATGTCGAAGGAGATGTCGAGCGTCGACGCCATGGCCACCGACATCTCGATGCCCTTCAACGGTACGTACGAGCCGTTGTAGTGCACCTCGGCCATCGAGGCCTGGAAGAAGAAGGTCAGGAACGTGCCCGAGATGAGCACGACCACGAAGGCGAAGAGCGCGACCTCACCGAGCAGGAACGACCAGTGGTCGGGGAAGGCCTTGCGACCGAGCTCCTTGACGAAGCCCGCGATGCTGGTGCGCTCGTTGACGTAGACGGATGCCGCCGCGGTGAACGACCGCTTCTGCGGGGCGTTGGTGGTTGCGGTGCTCAATGACGCTCCCAGAAGCTCGGGCCGACGGGTTCGGTGAAGTCGCTCTGCGCGACGAGGTAGCCCTCGTCGTCGACGGCGATGGGCAGCTGCGGCAGCGGCCTGGCAGCCGGGCCGAAGATGACCTCGCAGTGGTTCGCGACGTCGAACTGCGACTGGTGGCAGGGGCACAGCAGGTGGTGCGTGTGCTGCTCGTAGAGCGCGACCGGGCAGCCGACGTGCGTGCAGATCTTCGAGTAGGCGACGATGCCGTCGTACGACCACGACTTGCGCTCGGGCAGCTCGTTCAGCTCTTCGGGGTTGAGGCGCATCAGGAGGACCGCGGCCTTGGCCTTCTCCTCGAGCTTGCCGTGCTCGAGGTCCTGCAGGCCCTCGGGGATCACGTGGAAGGCGCTGCCGATGGTGACGTCGGAAGCCTTGATCGGGACGCCCGACGGGTCGAGCGCGAGGCGCGTGCCCTTCTTCCACATGGTGTGGCTGAGCAGCTCGATGGGGTTCTGGTCCTGCGGAGCGAGGCCTCGGAACAGCACCACCGCGGGGAGCGGGAAGGCGATGAGCGCGCCGATGAGGCTGTTGCGGATGACCGTGCGGCGGGAGAAGCCCGACTCGCGGTCGGAGTCCGCGAAGACCTTCGCCGCGGCGGCCTGGGTCTCGGGGGAGCCGCCGATCGGGTGGCGCTCGTCGGCGAGCTCGACGTCGACCATGATCGACTTCGCCCAGTGCACCGCGCCGAAGCCGATGCCGAGCAGCGCGAGGGTGGCGCCGAGGCCGATGAACAGGTTGTTCAGGCGAACCTGACCGACGTCGTTCGACTCGATCGGGAACAGCATGTACGCCGCGATCGCCCAGACGCTGCCGAGGATCGACAGGTAGAACAGGGTGTAGACGGTGCGCTGCGCTCGCTTCTCGCGCTTCGGGTCCTCGTCGGTGACGCGAGGACGGTGCGGCGGGAAGCCGGGGTTCTCGAATGCGTCGGCGGCGATGACCGCGGTGCCCGGCGAAACGGTGGGCGCGGCGTGCGACGAGTCGGCAGCGGCGAGATCCGTGCCGCTGTGTTCGTCCTGAGCCATGGTTCTCCTTCTTGAAGCTTCTTCGATGCCGGGGCGCGTCAGTTGGACTTCGCCGTGATCCACACGGTGATCGCGACGATCGAGCCGAGGCCGAAGACCCAGATGAACAGACCCTCGGCGACCGGACCGAGCGAGCCGAGCTCGAAGCCGCCGGGCGAGCGGTTGTCCTGGATGTACTTGAGGTACGTGATGATGTCGCGCTTGTTCTCGGGCGTGATGTTCATGTCGTTGAACACCGGCATGTTCTGCGGGCCCGTGACCATGGCCTCGTAGATGTGCACGCCCGTGACGTCGGTCAGCGCGGGAGCGAACTTGCCCTCGGTGAGCGCACCGCCCGCGCCCGCCACGTTGTGGCACATGGCGCAGTTGATGCGGAAGAGCTCTGCACCGTTGGCCGCGTTGCCGCCGCCGTTGGTGAGGTGGTCGGAGGGGATGTCGGGGCCGGGGCCGAGCGAGGCGACGTAGTACGCGAGCTGCTTGACCTGCTCGTCGGTGAACTGCACGGGCTTCTGCATGGCCTGCGGCCCCTGCATCTGCATGGGCATGCGGCCGGTGCCGACCTGGAAGTCGACCGCCGCGGCGCCGACGCCGATGAGGCTCGGGCCCTCTGCGGTGCCCTGGGCGGTGAGCCCGTGGCAGGTCGCGCAGTTGGCCTGGAAGAGCTTCTTGCCCTCTTCGATCGTCTGCTGCGAGGTGGCGCTGGCTTCGGCCTGGGCGGTGCCCGTGCTGAAGGCCGCGTACGCACCGCCGGTGAAGACGAGGCCGAGGGCGAGGAGCGCGACGGTGGCGAGCGGGTGCCGGCGGCCGGTGCGTCGCTTCTGGCGGTTCATAGGGTTCTTCCTGTTCACGGGCATGAGGTTCGGGCTCGGCGTCTCGGTGCTCACTTCAGCACGTAGATGACGAGGAAGAGACCGATCCAGACGACATCGACGAAGTGCCAGTAGTACGAGACCACGATCGCGCTCGTGGCCTCCTTGTGACCGAAGTTCTTGACGGCGAAGACGCGACCGATCACGAGCAGGAACGCGATGAGGCCGCCCGTGACGTGCAGGCCGTGGAAGCCGGTCGTCAGGTAGAACGCGGAACCGTAGGCGTTCGAGTCGATCGCGATGCCCTCGCTGACGAGGGTGGCGTACTCGAAGATCTGGCCGGCGACGAAGGTCGCGCCCATGGCGTAGGTGAGGAAGAACCACTCGACCATGCCCCACTTGACCGGGTTGTACCACTTGCCCGTCATGTACGGCTGCATGCGCTCCGCGGCGAAGACGCCGAACTGGCACGTGAAGCTCGAGAGCACGAGGATGATCGTGTTCGTCAGCGAGAAGGGGAAGTTCAGCCGGTTCGCCTCGAACTCCCACAGCTCGGGCGACGTCGCCCGCAGCGTGAAGTAGATGGCGAAGAGGCCGGCGAAGAACATGACCTCGCTGCCGAGCCAGACGATCGTCCCGACCGCGACGGTGTTGGGACGATTGATCACGGGCATGCTCGCCTGAGGACTGATAGAGGTGCTCGTCACCCCTCCATTATGGCCGAAACCGCGGATGAGTTTTCGTCATCCGGGTCGGCCGTGTCGACGCGTCCAAGTAAGGCAAGCCTCAGTTGCGCTGCGAGACGGCCGGGAATTCGCCGTGAATCCGCGCCAGTAGGATCGAGTCATGACGGTTCGACGCACCTGGCCCGCGATCATCACGACCCTGCTCGAGGGTGAGGACCTCAGCGTGTCGGACGCCGCCTGGTGCATGGAGCAGGTCATGACGGGCGGGGCGAGCCAGGCGCAGCTGGCCGGATTCCTCATCGCGTTGCGCCTGAAGGGCGAGACCGTCGACGAGATCGTCGGCTTCCGCGATGCGATCCTCGAGCACGCCGTGCCGCTGCCCGTCGACCCGATGGCGCTCGACATCGTCGGCACCGGGGGAGACCGCTTCGGCACCGTCAACGTGTCGACGATGGCCTCGGTGATCGCGGCCGCCGCAGGGGTGCCGGTCGTGAAGCACGGCAATCGCGCAGCCAGCAGCGCCTCGGGCTCGTCCGACGTGCTGGCCGCGCTCGGCATCGATCTCGGGCTCTCCGCCGAGCGCGTCGCCGGCGTGCTCGACGAGGCCGGCATCACCTTCGCCTTCGCCGGCGCCTTCCACCCGGGATTCCGCCACGCCGGTCCCGTGCGCGCGGAGCTCGGCGTGCCGACGGTCTTCAACTACCTGGGTCCGCTCTGCAACCCGGCCCGGCCCGAGGCATCCGCCGTGGGCGTCGCCGCGCTCGACCGCGTGCCGCTCTTCGTCGGCGTGTTCCAGACGCGCGGCGCGACGGCGCTCGTCTTCCGCGGCGACGACGGGCTCGACGAGCTGACCACCACCGGGCATTCGCACATCTGGGAGGTCTCGCGCGGCACCGTCAAGGAGCACGACCT
>JBDIAF010000087.1:0-6694 GCA_039812245.1 Agromyces sp.
GAGGTGCTCGTGCCCTGGGGCGATCGGCCGCCCGAGGCATCCGATGCGCCCTGGCCCGGCCGGCTGCCGGCGCTCGCCCCGGCGAGCGTGTTCCGCGAGCGGCTTCCGGTCGGGCTGCTCGCCGCCGACGGCGACGTCGTCTCGATCGACGAGCGCGGGGCCCTCTCGGGCGCGCCCGAGCGGTTCGCCGTGGGCGCCGGCGCACCGTCGAGCGTGCGGGCCTGGGCGGGCCCGTGGCCGGTGGTCGAGCGCTGGTGGGACGCCGAGCGGGCCAGGCGCGTGCACCGCTTCCAGGTGGTCGACGCCGAGGGCTGCGCATGGTTGCTCGTGCACGACGCCGAAGGCTGGTGGGCCGAGGCGAGGTACGACTGATGGGTCCGCGCTGATGGGGTGGTCGAACCCCGAGATCCCGTGGTCCGAGCTCGAGCGCAAGCTCTCCGACCGGCGTCGGCCCACGACCTCGAAGCTCATCGCCGACGGCGGCGACGGGCCCGGCTTCAGCCGCAAGCGCGCCCCGTACCGTCCGGCCGATCCCGCGGCGCGCCGGCCGTCGCCGGCCGGCCCGGTGGTGCCGTACGCCGAGCTGCACGCGCACTCGACGTACAGCTTCCTCGACGGCGCCTCGATGCCCGAGCAGCTCGTCGAAGAGGCCGACCGGCTGCGCCTCGACGGGCTCGCGATCACCGATCACGACGGGTTCTACGGATTCGCCCGCTTCGCCGAGGCGGCCGAGGCCTACCCGGGGCTGCGCACCGTGTTCGGCGCCGAGCTCTCGCTCGGCCTCACCGAGCCGCAGCTCGGGGCGGCCGACCCCGAGGGCGAGCACCTGCTCGTGCTCGCCCGGCAGCAGGAGGGCTACCACCGGCTCGCCCGGGCCATCACGAGGGGGCAGCTCGATGGCGGCGAGAAGGGTCGCCCGGTCTACTCGCTCGAGGCGCTCGCCGAGCAGTCCGGCGGGCACTGGCTCGTGCTCACCGGCTGCCGGAAGGGCCCCGTCCGCCGGGCGCTCGCCGCCGAGGGGGCCGACGGCGCCTGGCGCGAGCTCGACCGGCTCGTCGCGCTCTTCGGGCGCGAGCACGTCGTCGTCGAGCTCTTCGACCACGGGCATCCGGGCGACCAGCGCGACGACGACGTGCTCGCCGGCCTCGCCGAGCGGGCGCGGGTGCCGCTCGTCGCGACGAACGCCGTGCACTACGCGACCCCCGGCGAGCATCGCCTCGCCCAGGTGCTCGCCGCGGTGCGCGCCCGGCGCAGCCTCGACGCCCTCGACGGCTGGCTGCCCGCCTCCGACGGACAGCACCTGCGCTCGGGGGCCGAGATGGCGGCGCGGTTCGCGCGCTATCCGGGGGCGGTCGAGAACTCGGTGCGCTTCGCCGAAGAGCTGGGGTTCCGGCTGCGAAGCGCCAAGCCGCGGCTGCCGACGCAGCGGCAGGTGCCCGAGGGGCGCACCCCGATGAGCTGGCTGCGCGAGCTCGTCTGGCAGGGGGCGGCCGAGAAGTACCCCGGGCTTCCCGCGCACGTGCGCGAACGGCTCGAGCACGAGCTGGGCGTCATCGAGCAGAAGGACTTCCCCGGCTACTTCCTCATCGTGCACGACATCGTGCGCGAGGCGCGCGAGCGGGGCATCCTCTGCCAGGGGCGCGGCTCGGCCGCCTCGTCGGCCGTCTGCTACGCGCTGCACATCACCGCGGTCGATCCCGTGAAGTACCGGCTGCCGTTCGAGCGATTCCTCTCGGCCATGCGCGACGAGGAGCCCGACATCGACGTCGACTTCGACTCGGGTCGGCGCGAGGAGATCATCCAGTACGTCTACGGGAAGTACGGGCGCGAGAACGCCGCGCAGGTGGCGAACGTCATCAGCTACCGGCCGAAGAACGCCGTGCGCGACGTGGCCCGGGCGTTCGGCTACTCCCCCGGCCAGCAGGACGCCTGGTCTCGCCAGGTCGAGCGGTGGGGCGCCGTGATCGAGTCGGGCGACCACGACCTGCCCGACCAGGTCGTCGAGTACGCCGAGAAGCTCTTGAGCTTCCCCCGCCACCTCGGCATCCACTCGGGCGGCATGGTGCTCACCGAGCGACCGGTCGGCGAGGTCGTGCCGATCGAGCACGCCCGCATGGAGGACCGCACCGTCGTGCAATGGGACAAGGACGACTGCGCCTGGATGGGGCTCGTGAAGTTCGACCTGCTCGGCCTCGGCATGCTCGCCGCCCTGCAGTACACCTTCGACCTGGTGCGCGATGCGACGGGCGAGCAGTGGGGACTCGACCGCATCCCGAAGGAGGAGCCGGCGGTCTACGACATGCTCTGCCGGGCGGACGCCGTCGGGGTGTTCCAGGTCGAGAGCCGGGCGCAGCTCGGCACGCTGCCGAGGCTCAAGCCGCGCGAGTTCTACGACCTCGTCGTCGAGATCGCGCTGATCCGCCCCGGCCCGGTGCAGGGCGGCGCGGTGCACCCGTACCTGAAGCGACGCGCCGAGCGCAACGCGGCCTTCGCCGCCGGTCGCGAGGCCCCGCCCGTCGAGTACCTGCACCCCGCGCTCGAACCCGTGCTCGAGCGCACGCTCGGCGTCGTGCTCTTCCAGGAGCAGGTCATGCAGATGGCCATGGCGATCGGCGGCTGCACCGCGGAGGACGCCGACCGGCTGCGCCGCGCCATGGGGTCCAAGCGCGGCGTCGTGAAGATCGGCGAGCTGAAGGAGAAGCTCTACGCGGGCATGGCCGCGAACGGGCTCTCGCCCGAAGACCGCGACCTCGTCTACGAGAAGATCGAGGCGTTCGCGAACTTCGGCTTCGCCGAGAGCCACTCGCTGAGCTTCGCCCTGCTCGTCTACGCCAGTTCGTGGCTGAAGCTGCACTACCCGGCCGCGTTCCTCGCCGCACTGCTGCGCGCCCAGCCGATGGGCTTCTACTCGCCGCAGACGCTCACCGCCGATGCGCGACGCCACGGCGTCGAGGTGCGCCGCCCCGACATCCAGCGCTCGGGGGCGTACGCGGGGCTCGAAGCGGCGGATGCCTCGGCGCCGACGGCCGCCACCGGCCTCGACGGCTGCACCGAGCACGAACAGCCCCCGATCCCCCGCTCGTTCGACCGATCCGACCCCGATCGCGGCCCCGAGCACCGCCGCGACGGCGCCTTCGTCGTGCGGCTCGGGCTCATGGACGTCTCGGCGATCAGCGAGACCGTGGCGATCCGCATCGTGGAAGAACGCGACGCGCACGGGCCCTACCGCGATATGGCCGACGTCGCCCGGCGCGCCGGGCTCGACACCGTCCAGCTCGAGGCGCTCGCCGCGGCCGGCGCCTTCGACGGGCTGGGGCTCGAACGCCGCGAGGCGCTGTGGCTCGCCGGCGAGGCATCCGAGGACCGGGCCGAGTACCTGCCCGGCTCGGTGGTCGTGGTGCAGCCGCCGCTGCTGCCGCTGCTCTCGCCCGCCGAGCAGGTGGTCTACGACCTCTGGGCCACGGGCATCTCGCCCGACGACCATCCGCTGCGGCACCTCCGCGAGCAGCTCGACGAGCGCGGCGTGGTGCGCATCGATCGCCTGTCGGAGATCGAGCCGGGGCGGCGCATCGAGGTGGGCGGCGTGGTCACGCACCGGCAGCGTCCGGCGACGGCCTCGGGCATCACCTTCCTCAACCTCGAGGACGAGTCGGGCACGCTCAACGCGATCGCCGGGGTCGGCGTGTGGACCCGGTACCGGCGCATCGCGCGCGAGGCGCCGGCGATGATCCTGCGCGGCGTCCTCGAGCGCACCGTCGACGGGGTCACGAACCTGGTCGTCGACCGCTTCGAGTCGCTCACGGTGTCGGCGCCGACGCGCTCGCGCGACTTCCGCTGAAGCCGGTTCATCGTGAGGTCGCCGCTCGACCTTCGACGTGTCAGCCGAGGATCGGCGCCGCGCTCGGCTAGCCTCGACCGGTGCCCGCGACCCCGCCCCTCGACGCAGACCCCTTCGACCGCTACGGCAGCGACGTGCTCGCCGGCGACTGGCGCGCCCGCGGGCGCACCGTGATCCCTGCCGTCGAGGCCGAGCGCGATCTCGTCGTCGAGCTCGCCGAGTCGGGCTTCTGCGGCGCGGTGACGGGCATCGAGCAGGGCAACGTCGTGCTCGAGGACCGCTTCGGCAAGAAGCGCATGTTCCCGCTGGGCCACGGCTTCCTCGTCGACGGACGGGCCGTGCAGCTCGTGCGGCCGAAGCCGAAGGCGCCGCAGGGGCGGCTGCGCACGGCCTCGGGATCCTTCGTCGCCGAAGCCGGGCCCGCCAAGGTCGCCCTGCCGAGCCGGATCTTCGTCGAGGGCCGCCACGACGCCGAGCTCGTCGAGAAGATCTGGGGGGCCGACCTGCGCGTCGAGGGCGTCGTCGTCGAGTACCTCGAGGGCGTCGACGTGCTGCCGGAGACCCTCGACTCGTTCCGCCCCGAGCGCGGCCGCCGCGTTGGCGTGCTCGTCGACCACCTGGTGCCGGGCTCGAAGGAGCAGCGCATCGCGGACGCCGTGGCGAAGGGCCCCCACGGCCGGCACGTGCTCGTGGTCGGCCACCCCTACATCGACATCTGGCAGGCCGTGAAGCCGCAGCGCCTCGGCCGCGACGCGTGGCCGGTCATCCCCCGCGGCACCGAGTGGAAGCACGGCATCTGCGAGGCCTTCGGCTGGCCGCACGCCGAACAGGCCGACATCGCGCGCGCCTGGCAGCACATCCTCGGCCGGGTGCGCGGCTACGGCGACCTCGAGCCGGCCCTGCTCGGCCGGGTCGAGGAGCTCATCGACTTCGTCACGGCGCCGGCCTGAGGCATCCCGCCGCGGCGGAGGCGCGCCGCGGCGGAAGCGCTCAGACCGAGAAGCCGCCGTCGCTGCCGATGAGCTGACCCGAGACCCAGCGCCCCTCGTCGGAGACGAGGAAGCGCACGAGGCGGGCGGCGTCGTCCGGCGTGCCGAGGCGCCCGCTCGGCTGCTGCGCGAGCAGGGCGGCACGGGTGGCATCGTCCATCCAGCCGGTGTCGACGGGCCCGGGGTTCACGAGGTTGGCGGTGATGCCGAGGGGGGCGAGTTCGCGCGCCGCGGCGATCACGATGCGATCGAGCGCCCCCTTCGAGGCGCCGTAGGGCACGTTGCCGACGACGTGGTCGCTCGTGAGCGCGACGATGCGGCCGCCGCCCGGCGGCACCTGCCGTGCGAAGGCCTTCACGAGCTGCCACGAGGCGCGGGCGTTCACGGCGAAGTGACGCTCGAAGCTCTCGAGCGAGGTGTCGAGCACGCCGGAGTCCACGCTCTGCGCGTGCGAGAGCACGAGCGCCGACAGCGGTCCCAGGACGGCGGATGCCTCGGCGACGAGCCGCTCGGGCACGGCCGGGTCGGCGAGGTCGGCGTCGATGCCGGTCGCCTCGACGCCGATCGCCCGCAGCTCGGCTTCGAGGCTCGCAGGGTCGCGGTCGGGGTCGCCGCCGAGTCCCATCGAGCGGTCGTAGGCGGCGAGGTGGCTGAACGCCACGTCCCAGCCGTCGGCCGCGAGCGAGGTCGCGATCGCCCAGGCGATCGTGTTGCGCCGTCCCGCGCCGGTGATGAGCGCGACGGGTCGTGCCATGGCGGCTCCCTTCCGATGCCTATCCGATGGTGGTGCCGAAGGCGAGGCCGAGCAGGTAGGTCACTGCGGCGGCGCCCAGGCCGATCGCGAGCTGGCGCAGCGCGCGCTTCATGGGCGAGGCGCCCGAGAGGAGGCCCACGGTGGCGCCCGTGGCGAGCAGGGCGATGCCGACCAGCACGGTCGCCGTGATGACGGCGGGGAGTCCGCTCAGGCCGAAGAGGTACGGCAGCACCGGGATGAGCGCACCCGAGGCGAAGAAGCAGAAGCTCGACACCGCCGCGGCGACGCCGGTGCCGACGGCCTCGTCGTCGTGCTCGGCGGCCGGGAGGGCATCGGTCGGCGGCTGCTCGATCGAGTGCACTCTCGCCATGACGAGGGTCGCCTGCTCCGCCGCCTCGTCCGGCTCCATGCCGCGCGCCCGGTAGACGAGTGCGAGCTCGTTGGCGTCGAGGTCGAGGTCGGGCAGCGCGTCGCGCGCGCCGGGGTCGGGCGCGGATGCCTCGAGCAGCTCGCGCTGCGAGCGGACCGAGACGTACTCGCCGGCGCCCATCGAGAGCGCACCGGCGAGCAGGCCGGCGATGCCCGTGAAGAGCACCACCGACGCCGGCACGCCGGTCGCCCCGATGCCGAGCACGAGGGCGAGGTTCGAGACGAGGCCGTCGTTGGCGCCGAACACGGCGGCGCGGAAGGTGCCGGCGAGGCGTCGGCGGCCCCGGGCGGCGAGCCCGCGCACGACCTCGCCGTGGATGCGCTCGTCGGCGGCCATCGCGGCGGTCGCGTCGGGGTCGCTCGCATAGGGCGAGCGGCTCTCGGCCCGCTGGGCGAGCGCGAGCACGAAGATCGATCCGAAACGGCGGGCGAGCCCGCCGAGCAGCCGGGGGCGCAGCTCGGCCCGCGGGAGCCCGCCGTCGTCGCCGCCGAGGAGACGCAGCCAGTGCGCCTCGTGCCGCCCCTCGGCGGCGGCCAGGGCGAGCAGGATCTCGCGCTCCTCGGCGTCGCGGCGGGCGGCGAGCTCGCGGTAGACGGCGGCCTCGGCGCGCTCGTCGGCCAGGTACCTGCGCCATCTGGCGCGGTCGGCCGGGGTGCCCTGCGGCTCGCTCATCGTGCTCCTCC
>JBDIAF010000088.1:0-6694 GCA_039812245.1 Agromyces sp.
CTCGCGCACGGCGGCGCGCCAGTCGGTCGCCCGGGCGCGCAGCGCCACGGCGGCGTCGGGCAGGGGCGGAAGGGTGGTCACAGGTGGATCCGTTCGGCGGTCGCGCTGGCGCGCGGTGAGGAGGCGGAGGGGGCGCTCGCGTCAGGCCTCGTCGAAGCCGTCTTCGATGAGCTCGGCGAGTTCTTCACGGTCGTCGAGCGGCAGGAAGGCGGCCGCCGCGGCGTTGAGCTGGAAGACCTCGAGGTCGTCGAGCTCGTAGCCGAAGGCGTCGGAGAGCAGGGCGAGCTCGCGGGTGAGCGAGGTGCCCGACTGGAGGCGGTTGTCGGTGTTGACCGTCACGCGGAAGCCGAGCTGGTACAGCAGGTCGAACGGGTGGTCGACGAGCTCGTCGCCCCACGCCGCGATCGCCCCGGTCTGCAGGTTCGACGAGGGGCTCGCCTCGAGCGCGATCTCGCGGTCGCGCACCCACTGGGCGACCGGCCCGAGCGAGACGTAGGTGTTCTCGTCGTCCTGGCGCTCGATGATCAGGTCTTCGGCCAGGCGAACGCCGTGGCCGAGCCGCAGCGCACGCCCGTCGAAGAGGGCGCTGCGGATCGACTCGAGGCCGTCGGCCTCGCCCGCGTGCACCGTGACCGGCAGGAACTGCCCCGCGAGGAAGTCGAAGGCCGTGCGGTGGCGGCTGGGCAGGAACCCGGCCTCGGCGCCCGCGATGTCGAAGCCCACGACGCCGCGCTCGCGGTGCCGCACCGCGAGCTCCGCGATCTCGAGGCCGCGGTCGGCGTGCCGCATCGCGGTGACGAGCTGGCCGATGCGGATTCGCCCGCCCTGGTGGCGCACGTCGTCGATGCCCTGCTCGATGCCCGACTGCACGGCCTCGACCGCCTCGTCGAGCGAGAGGCCGCGGGCGAGGTGCTGCTCGGGCGCCCAGCGCAGCTCGCCGTAGATGACGCCGTCGGCGGCGAGGTCTTGCACGGCCTCGCGCGCGACGCGGGCGAGGCCGTCGCGGGTCTGCATGACCGCCGTCGTGAGGTCGAAGGTCTTCAGGTACTCGACGAGCGAGCCCGAGTTCGACTGAGTCGAGAACCATTCGCCGAGCGACTCGGCGTCGGCGGCGGGAACCTCGAGGTCGATCTCGTCGGCGAGCTCGATGAGCGTCTGCGGCCGCAGCCCCCCGTCGAGGTGGTCGTGCAGGCTGATCTTCGGCAGGCTCCGGATCGCGGTGCCATCGCCCTCGAGGCGGTACTCAGTCGTGTCCACGTGACAACGATAGCGGCGCGACGCCCGCGAAGTCTCGGCGATTTCCAAGCGTGAACGGATGCCTCGCGCCGAGGCATCCGTTCGCGCTCGTGCTATCGGCCGATGCGATCGGCGATGAGCGGGCCGCCGTCCTGGACCGGCTCGCCCTCGTCGCCGATGCGCCACGCGCCCTCGACGGCCTCGAGCGCGCGTGCGAAGCGCTCGGGCTCGTCGGCCGAGAGCGTGAACAGGGGCTGGCCCGCACGCACCGCATCGCCCGGCTTCGCGTGCAGCTCGATGCCGGCGGCATGCTGCACCGGGTCCTCCTTGCGCGCGCGTCCGGCGCCCAGCCGCCACGCCGCGATGCCGAAGGGCAGGGCCTGCTGCTCGACCAGCACGCCGTCGCGCGGGGCGGTGACGACGTGGTGCTCGTGCGCCTCGGGCATCGGCGCGTCGGGGTCGCCGCCCTGCGCGCGGATCGCTCGACGCCAGGTGTCCATGGCGCGGCCGTCGTCGAGCGCCGCGGCGACGTCCTCTCCCCCGCGGCCGGCGAGGGCGAGCATCTCCTCGGCGAGGGCGATCGTGAGCTCGCGCACGTCGGCGGGGCCGCCGCCGGCGAGCACCTCGACCGACTCGCGCACCTCGTTGGCGTTGCCGATGGTGCGCCCGAGGGGCACGTTCATGTTGGTGAGCAGCGCGCTCGTGGCGACGCCGGCGTCCTCGCCGAGCTCGACCATCGTGCGCGCCAGCTCGCGCGAGCGCTCGATGTCCTGCAGGAACGCGCCGGAACCGAACTTCACGTCGAGCACGAGCGCGCCCGTGCCCTCGGCGATCTTCTTCGACATGATCGACGAGGCGATGAGCGGGATCGCCTCGACCGTGCCCGTGATGTCGCGCAGCGCGTAGAGCTTCTTGTCGGCCGGCGCGAGGCCCGCCCCGGCGGCGCAGATGACGCCGCCGACGTCGCGCAGCTGGGCGAACATCTCGTCGTTCGAGATCTCGGCCCGCCAGCCCGGGATCGACTCGAGCTTGTCGAGCGTGCCGCCCGTGTGCCCGAGGCCGCGGCCCGAGAGCTGCGGCACGGCGACGCCGAAGGTCGCGACGAGCGGCATGAGCGGCAGCGTGATCTTGTCGCCGACGCCCCCCGTGGAGTGCTTGTCGCTCGTCGGCTTGCCGAGCCCCGAGAAGTCCATGCGCTCGCCCGAGGCGATCATCGCCATCGTGAGGTCGCGGATCTCGCGACGGGTCATGCCGTTCAGGAAGATCGCCATGGTCATCGCCGACATCTGCTCGTCGGCGACGTAGCCGCGCGTGTAGGCGTCGACGAGCCAGTCGATCTCGGCCGTCGTCAGCTCGCGGCGGTCGCGCTTCGCGCGGATCAGGTCGACGGCGTCGAACGCTTCGACGGTGCTCATGGCTGTGCTCCTCGGCTCAGTGGTCTGCTCGATAGGCGGCGAGGGTGCGCGGGCCGAAGGCATCCGGCAGCACCTCGTCGATGGTCTTGAAGCCCGACACCGTGTCGAGCACCATGCCCTCGGCCGAGTGCTCGTACAGCAGCTGCCGGCAGCGGCCGCAGGGCATGAGGGTCTCGCCGTGCCCGTCGACGCAGGCGAACGCGACGAGCTTGCCGCCGCCCGACATGACGAGCGCAGACACCAGCGAGCACTCGGCGCACAGGGTCACCCCGTAGGAGGCGTTCTCGACGTTGCAGCCCGACACGACGCGGCCGTCCTCGACGATCGCGGCAGCCCCGACGGGGTACTGCGAGTACGGCACGTAGGCCTTCGCCATGGCCTCCTTGGCGCGTTCGCGCAGCTGCGGCCAGTCGATCGATCCGGTTTCCATGGGTTCTCCTCCGGTCGGTTCGGCACGGCGGTGCGGATGCCCCGGGCGGGCGCCCGGGGCATCCGTGCTCAGGACTTGATGTAGGGCTTGCCCGCCGCGGCCGGCCCGCGGACCTTGCCGACGAGGCCGGCGACGGCGATGATCGTGACGACGTAGGGCAGCATCAGCATGAACTCGCTCGGCACGGGCGAGCCGATCACCGAGAGCGTGTTCTGCAGGTTCGATGCGAAGCCGAACAGGAGCGCTGCGAGGGTGGCCCGGATCGGATCCCAGCCGCCGAAGATGACGGCGGCGAGGGCGATGAAGCCCATGCCCGCGGTCATCTCCTTGTTGAACGCGATGCCCGAGCCCAGGGTGAAGAAGATGCCGCCGAAACCGGCGATGGCGCCGGCGAGGGCGACGTTCCAGAACCGGGTGCGGTTCACGTTGATGCCGACGGTGTCGGCGGCCTGCGGGTGCTCGCCGACCGCGCGGAGGCGCAGGCCCCAGCGGGTGTGGAACAGGGCGATGTAGACCGCGGCCACCGCCACGTACATGATGTACACGACGAGGGTCTGGCGGAAGAACACCGGCCCGATCACCGGGATCTCGCTCAGGAGTGGGATCGGCATGCGCGGGAAGCGCGGCGGCGAGTTCAGCACGGCGGCGTTGTTCGAGAGCACCTGCGAGAAGAAGAAGCTCGTGAGCCCCGTGACGAGCACGTTCAGCACGACGCCGACGATGACCTGGTCGACGAAGTACTTGATCGAGAACGCCGCCAGCACCATGCCGACGAGCATTCCGGCGACCATCGCGCCGACCATGCCGGACACGAGTGCGATCCACACGGACCCGGTCGCCGACGCGACCACCGACGCGGTCACGGCGGAGGTGAACGCACCGGCCAGCAGCTGGCCCTCGATCGCGATGTTCACGACGCCGACGCGCTCGCCGATCACGCCGGTGAGGGCACCGAAGATCAGCGGGACCGACAGGCTCAGGGCGCCGCCGAGGAGGCCGATCATCGGCAGGGTGGCGCCGGCGCCGGCCCACGTGAGGAACCCGAACAGGAACAGGATCGCGAACACGACGGTGAGCCACAGCGGCACCCGGCGCTTGTTCGCCACGAGCCAGAACGCGACGCCGGCCGCGACGGCCAGCAGCACGACGACGGTCCACAGCGCCGGCATCGCGGGCACCGAGAGGTTCGCGATCTTGATCAGGTCCTTGTCGGAGGACACGAGCCGGTAGGTGGTGTCTCCCTCGCGGGGCACGAACACGGCCAGTGCGAGCGCGAGGAGTGCGAACACGCCGTACGCGATCGGCGCCTTCCAGCTGACGACGACCGTCTTGGCCAGCGCGTCGGGGTTCGGGGCGACGGTGTGGTGCTCGGTCACGGTGGTCACTTCGCCGCCACCTCCTTCGTGACGATCGGTCGAGGTCGCTTGGGACCTCGGGCGGGGTCGGGAAGACGGAAGATGGTGCGCACCAGCGGCGGCGCGGCGATGAACAGCACGATGAGCGACTGCACCACGAGGACGATGTCGATCGGGACGCCCTCTGCGGCCTGCATCGAGTATCCGCCGGCCTTGAACGCGCCGAACAGGATGCCCGCGAGGAAGATGCCCCACGGCGAGGAACGCCCGAGCAGCGCCACGGTGATCGCGTCGAAGCCGACGCCCGCGTCGATGCCCGCGGTGAAGCCGGTGGTCACGGTGCCGAGCACCTGGCTCACCCCGGCGAGGCCGAGCAGGCCGCCCGAGATCAGCATGGCGTACACGTACATCGAGGGCACGTTGATGCCGGCGACGCGGGCCGCGTTCGGGTTCTCGCCCACGGCGCGGAAGCGGAAGCCGAGGCTCGAGCGGCTGAGGATCCACCACACCAGCACCGTCGCCGCGACCGCGAGCACGAAGCCGAAGTGCAGGTTGTACTTCGGGCCGAGCAGGTCGAAGAAGATCGCCGTCTCCTTCATCGGGGGCGTCTTCGGGTTCGACGAGCCCGGCGCCTGCAGCAAGCCGGGGGTGCGCAGCATCCACGACACCAGGTAGAAGGCGACGTAGTTCAGCATGATCGTCACGATCACCTCGTGCGCGCCGGTCTTCGCCTTCAGGAGGCCCGCGATGCCGCCCCAGACGGCACCGCCCAGGATGCCGCCGATCAGCGCGACCAGCATGTGCACGCCCCAGGGCAGCTCGAAGCCGAACGCGAGCCAGCCCGCGACCGACGCGGCGATCAGCATCTGGCCGCGGCCACCGATGTTGAACATGCCGACGCGGAACGCGAGGCCCACGCCGAGACCACCGGCGATCAGCGGCGTCGCGAAGGTCAGCGTGTCGGTCAGCGGCTTGATGCCGTCGGCGAAGCCCGGGCGGCGGAAGTTGTACACCGAGCCCTGGAAGAGGGCGACGTACGCGCCCGACACCGAGTCCCAGATGGCGGCGAAGGTGTCACCGGGTCGGGCGAAGAAGTAGACGCTCGCCTTCTGCACGTTCTCGTCGGTGAACGCGATCATGACCGCGCCCACCACGAGCGCGAGCACCACCGACAGCACCGAGATCAGGGCGTTGCCCGTGACGATCTGCTGCCACATCGTGTGCCAGCGCGAGGGCTCGGGCGCCTGCGCCGGAAGGGTCGAGGTGTCGCGCGGGGTGGTGCCGGTCGGCGTCGACTCGGCCTGCCCCATGGGCGGGGCACCGGTCTGCGGCGTGCCGGTCGGGCTCTGCGCGTCGCTCATGCTGCGGCTCCTTCTGCGGGCTGTTCGCCGGCCATCATGAGGCCGAGCACGTCGCGCGGGGTGTTGCCCGGCACGATGCCGACGACCTTCCCGCGGTACATCACCATGATCCGGTCGGCGAGGGCGACGACCTCGTCGAGCTCGGTCGACACGACCACGACGGGCACGCCGCTGTCGCGGGTCTCGATGATGCGCTTGTGGATGAACTCGATCGAGCCGACGTCGACGCCGCGCGTCGGCTGGGCGGCGACGAGCAGGCTGAGCTCGCGGCTGAGCTCGCGCGCCAGCACGACCTTCTGCGCGTTGCCGCCCGAGAGCTGGCGCACCTTCTCGTCGATGCCCTGCGTGCGGACGTCGAACTCCTTGACCTTCTCGCGCGCGAACTCCGCGAGCGCGCCGCGCTGGATGTTGCCGGCCCTGACGAACGGGGCGCCGTCGGAGCGGTCGAGCATGAGGTTCTCGGCGATCGAGAACTCCCCCACGAGGCCGTCTTCGTTGCGGTCTTCGGGGACGAAGCCGACGCCCGAGTCGAGGATCTTGCGCACGCTCTCGGTCGTGAGGTCGACGCCGTCGAGGCGGATCGAGCCGCGAACGCGCGGCTGCAGGCCCACGAGCGCCTCGGTGAGCTCGGTCTGGCCGTTGCCCTGCACGCCTGCGACGGCGAGCACCTCGCCCTTGCGCACCTCGAAGCTCACGTCGTTCACGACGAGCTGGCCGATGGGGTCGATGACCGTGAGGCCCTCGACGACGAGGGCGGCCTCGCCGAGCTGCGGCGGGTTCTTCTGCACGGTCAGCTCGACGGCGCGGCCCACCATGAGCGAGGCGAGCTCGGTGTTCGACGCAGTCGGGGATGCCTCGCCGACGACCTTGCCCAACCGGATCACGGTGATTCGGTCG
>JBDIAF010000089.1:0-6584 GCA_039812245.1 Agromyces sp.
GCGCGCCGCCGTGTCGGATGCCCCGAGCAGCCGCCGCACCTGCGCCGGCGCGCGCTCGTGCAGCTGCGACAGCAGCGCCAGCGCGTCGTCGGGGTCGGCCGCGGCGGAGAACGCCTCGAGCAGTGCCTCGGTCGGCGCGCCGCTCGCCTCGGAGAGCGCTGCGATCCCCGCGCCGGCCTGTTCGAAGTCGTCGAAGCCCGCCCTCGCGAGCCCGCTGAGCGGCGGAGCCTGACGCGTCATGCCCGCGTCAGAGGATCTCGAGGTTGCGCGAGAGCTCGAACGGCGTCACCTGTGCACGGTAGTCGTGCCACTCGGCCCGCTTGTTCGCGAGCACGTAGCTGAACACCTGCTCGCCGAGCGTGTCGGCGACGAGCTCCGAGCGCTCCATGTACTCGATCGCGTGGTCGAGGCTCGCGGGCAGCGGATCGTAGCCGAGGGCGCGGCGTTCGCTGTCGCTCAGCTCCCAGACGTTGTCCTCCGCCTCGGGCGGCAGCTCGTACCCCTCCTCGACGCCCTTGAGCCCCGCTGCGAGCAGCAGCGAGAACGCCAGGTAGGGATTCGCCGCCGAGTCGAGCGCACGATACTCGACGCGGGCGCTCTGCCCCTTGTTGGGCTTGTAGAGCGGCACCCGTACGAGGGCGGAGCGGTTGTTGTGGCCCCAGCACACGAAGCTCGGCGCCTCGCCCCCCGACCAGAGGCGCTTGTACGAGTTCACGAACTGATTCGTGACGGCCGAGATCTCGCAGGAGTGGCGCAGCAGGCCCGCGATGAACTGCCGGCCGATCTTCGAGAGCTGGTACTGGGCGCCCGGCTCGTAGAACGCGTTCTGATCGCCCTCGAAGAGCGAGAGGTGGGTGTGCATGCCGCTGCCGGGGTACTCGGAGAAGGGCTTCGGCATGAACGTCGCGTAGACGCCCTGCTCGATCGCCACCTCCTTCACGACCGTGCGGAAGGTCATGATGTTGTCGGCCGTGGTCAGCGCGTCGGCGTAGCGCAGGTCGATCTCGTTCTGCCCAGGCCCGGCCTCGTGGTGGCTGAACTCGACGGAGATGCCGAGATCCTCGAGCATCCGCACGCTGCGGCGACGGAAGTCGTGCGCGGTGCCGCCGGGAACGTTGTCGAAGTAGCCGGCCGAGTCGACCGGCTGCGGCCCCTCGGTGCCGAACTTCGACGACTTGAGCAGGTAGAACTCGATCTCGGGGTGGGTGTAGAAGGTGAAGCCGCGGTCGGCGGCGCGGGCGAGCGTGCGCTTCAGCACGTTGCGGGGGTCGGCAACGGCCGGCTCGCCGTCGGGCGTCGTGATGTCGCAGAACATCCGCGCGGTCGGGTCGATGTCGCCCCGCCACGGCAGCGTCTGGAACGTCTGCGGGTCGGGGAACGCGAGCAGGTCGGATTCGTAGGTGCGGCTGAGACCCTCGATGGCCGAGCCGTCGAAGCCGATGCCCTCGGTGAACGCCCCCTCGACCTCGGCGGGCGCGATCGCGACCGACTTCAAGGTGCCGACGACGTCGGTGAACCAGAGCCTGACGAACTTGACCCCGCGTTCCTCGATGGTCCGGAGAACGAAGTCGCGCTGCTTATCCATCCACACCCTCTCTCGCACTCATCAGCGTACTGGCTCGCGCGGGGGCGCACCGTCGCTGTGCCAGACTGGCGTCATGTCTGAGCAGAACCCCTACGGCGGGGCCTCGGCCGCCTCCGGCGGACCGAAGCGCGTGCGCACCCGGCACTTCCAGAACGCGAAGCGCGACGGCATCAAGATCACGGGGCTCACGAGCTACGACCAGCTCACCGCGCGCATCTTCGACGAGGCCGGCATCGACTTCCTCCTGGTCGGAGACTCGGCGGGAAACAACGTGCTCGGCTACGAGACCACCCTCCCGGTGACCGTCGACGAGCTCATCCCCCTCACCCGAGCGGTCGCGGGTGCGGTGCAGCGGGCGTTCGTCGTCGCCGACATGCCGTTCGGCTCCTACGAGTCGGGCCCCGAGGAGGCCCTGCACACCGCGGTGCGCTTCATGAAGGAGACCGGCGCTCACGCCGTCAAGCTCGAGGGCGGCGAACGCAGCCACAAGCAGATCCGGCGCATCGTGCAGTCCGGCATCCCCGTGATGGCCCACATCGGCTACACCCCGCAGAGCGAGCACGGCCTCGGCGGCCACATCATCCAGGGCCGCGGCGAGGGCATCACGCGACTGCTCGCCGACGCCAAGGCCGTGCAGGAGGCGGGCGCCTTCGCCGTCGTGCTCGAGATGGTGCCGGCCGAGGCCGCACGCCAGGTGACGGAGCTCCTCGAGATCCCGACCATCAGCGTCGGTGCAGGGCCGCACACCGACGGCCAGCTGCTCGTCTGGACCGACTGGGCCGGCCTCACCACCGGGCGGGTGCCGCGCTTCGTGAAGAAGTACGCCGACCTCGCGGGCATCCTCTCGGCGGCGGCGAAGGAATGGCGCACCGACGTCGATGCGGGCGCCTACCCGACGGCCGAGCACTCCTTCGAGTAGGCGCCTCAGTCGTCGGCGGCCTCTTCGGCCGCCCACTTCTCGCTGTTCTCGCGCAGCTTCTCGAGCGCGTGCTCGGCGGCCTCGCGGGTGTCGAACGGGCCGACGCGGTCGGCGGAGGCCGAGAGCAGGCCGTGCTCGACCTGGCCGGTGCGCATGTTGTACCAGAACGCGTGCTCGATGTCCTCGGTCATAGGCTGATCCTATGCCCAAGGATTCCTCCGGTCACCTGGTTCCCGGGCGCCGTCCGGCGCCCAGGCAGGTGCCCGCCTCGATCGCCAGGCCCGAGTACGTCGGCCGGCCCGCGCCGCGTCCGAACGACGGGGGCGACCGCTACTCCTCCGACGAGGTCGAGCGCATCCGCGCGGCCGGACGCATCGCGGCCGGCGCCATCGAGGCGGCTGCCGCCGCGATCCGCCCCGGCGTCACGACGGCCGAGCTCGACCGCATCGCGCACGAGTACGTGACCGGCCACGGCGCCTACCCGTCGACCCTCGGCTATCGAGGCTTCCCGGCCTCGAGCTGCACCTCGGTGAACGAGGTGATCTGCCACGGCATCCCCGACGACACCGTGCTCGACGACGGCGACCTCGTGAACCTCGACGTCACCGCCTACCTCGACGGCATGCACGGCGACACGAACGCCACGTTCGCGGTCGGCGACGCGTCCGACGAGGTGCGGCTGCTCGTCGAGCGCACGCGCGAGGCGCTGGCCCGGGGCATCCGCGCCGTCGCGCCCGGTCGGCAGGTGAACGTGATCGGCCGGGCGATCGAGGCCTACGCCAGGCGCTTCGGCTACGGCGTGGTGCGCGACTACACCGGTCACGGCGTGGGCCGGGCGTTCCACACGGGACTGGTCATCCCCCACTACGACGCGCCCGAGCACGACACCGTCATCGAGCCCGGCATGGTCTTCACGATCGAGCCGATGCTGACCCTCGGCGGCATCGAATGGGACCTCTGGGACGACGACTGGACCGTCGTCACGCGCGACCGGTCTCTGACCGCGCAGTTCGAGCACACGCTCGTCGTCACCGAGCGCGGCGCCGAGATCCTGACCCTGCCCTGACGGAGATAGGGTGAGCCCCATGACGACGGAACTCGCGATCGGCATCGACATCGGCGGCACCGGCATCAAGGGGGCGATCGTCGACCTCGCGAGCGGCGAGCTCGTCTCGGACCGTCGCAAGGTCGCCACGCCCGAGGGCGGCCGCCCGGCCGACATCCTCGAGGCCGCACGCGAGCTGCTCGACGGGTTCTCGGGCGACGGCGGCGACGGGCTGCCGCTCGGGGTGTGCTTCCCCGCCATCGTGAAGCGCGGCCGCACGCTGTCCGCCGCGAACATCTCGAAGGAGTGGATCGGGCTGCCGGCCGAGCAGCTCTTCGAGGACGCGCTCGGTCGCGAGATCCACTTCATCAACGACGCGGATGCCGCGGGCTACGCCGAGTCGCGCTACGGCGCCGCCCGGGGCGCCGAGGGGCTCGTCATCCTCACGACGCTCGGCACGGGCATCGGCTCCGCGTTCCTCTACGACGGCGTGCTGGTGCCCAACACCGAGCTCGGGCACCTCGAGCTCGACGGCTCCGAGGCCGAGAAGCGCGCCGCCTACTCGGCGAAGGAGCGCGACGACCTCTCGTGGGAGCAGTGGGCGCAGCGCCTGCAGCGCTTCTACGCGCACATCGAGTTCATCTTCTCGCCCGACCTGCTCGTCGTCGGCGGCGGGGTGTCGAAGCACCACGAGAAGTTCCTGCCGCTGCTCGACCTCAAGACGCCGATCGTCCCGGCGAAGCACCGCAACAACGCGGGCATCCTCGGCGCGGCCTCGCTCGCCCGACGCGAGGCGGTCGAGACCGCCTGACCCGGTGCCGAGGCATCCCGAGCGGGAGGCCGCGGCGAGGTGCGAGCGGGCCGGCTGATACGCCGGGTTCTGTTCACCGGGCGCTTGCGCGACACCGGCTGGACGGCCATCTCTCTCGGAGCCGCGTTGCCGCGACCCTCCAGCGGCCTACCCGGGAACGGGACGGGCAGCCCCATCGTTCCCTGTCTGGCCTTGCTCCGGACGAGGTTTACCGAGCCGACCGCGTCACCGCGGCCGCTGGTGGGCTCTTACCCCACCGTTTCACCCTTACCGCGGGCCGGAGCCCGTGGCGGTCTGCTTTCTGTGGCACTGTCTCGCGGGTCACCCCGGGTGGGCGTTACCCACCGTCCTGCCCTGCGGAGCCCGGACGTTCCTCGGCGCACGACCTGGGTCGTGCGACGCGACCGTCTTGCCGACCCGCTCGCGCCCCCAGTCTAGCGGGGCCGGCCGGATGCCTCGCGGCGGCCTTCGGGCTACAGGCCCGACTCGTCGGTGCGGACGAGGATGCGGTCGCACTCGGGGCACTGCAGGACCTCATCGGGTGCGGCCCGGCGCACCTGCTCGAGGTCGTTGCCCGTGAGCGTGATGGTGCAGCCGCCGCAGGTGCGCTGGCGCAGCAGGGCCGCGCCGACGCCGGCGCCCCGCTCGCGGCGCTGCTCGTAGAAGGCGAGCAGCGCTTCGGGAACCTCGCCGGCGACCGTGCCGCGGTCGCGCGTCGCCTGCTCGCGCTCGGTCTCGATGACGGCGGCGGCCTCACCGCGCTCGGTCTCGAGGCGCTGCTGCTCGACCGCGATGCCGGCGCGCTCGTCGTCGATCGCGGCGACGGCGCCCTCGGCGCCCTCCACCTTCTCCATCACGACGAGCTCCTGGTCCTCCAGGTCGGAGAGGCGCTTGCGCAGCGACACCAGCTCGGCCTCGAGCGCGGTCACGTCCTTCACCGAGGAGGTGTGGGTGAGCCGCTCGCCGTCGCGGGCGATGCGCGCCTCGACCATCTGCACGTCGGACTCGATCCGGGCGAGCTCGGCCCGCGCGTCCTCGAGCACGCCGACGGCCTCGGCCCGCGTGCGGCGGACGGCGTCCTCGCGCGCCGCGAGCTCGGCGAGCGGCGCCGACTGGGGCAGGGCCCGCAGGCGATGCGCGAGCTGGGCGATGCGGGTGTCGATCTCCTGCAGGCGCAGCAGGGTCTGCTGTTCGGCGGGGGTGGCCTTCACGTGGTGCTCCTCGTGGGATTCGCGGTGGAGTGGTCGGGGGTCATTGCACGACCTGGAAGTCCCAGGGGTCGGTGCGCAGCTCGGAGACGGCGACCTCGACCCCGGGCAGCTCGGCGGCGAGCTCCTCGGCCGCGCGTTCGAGCCAGAGCCACTCGCTCGCCCAGTGCGAGACGTCGATGAGCGCAGGGCCGCCGCCGAGCAGGGCCTGCTCGCGCGCCTCGGACGCCGGGTGATGGCGCAGGTCGGCCGTGATGTAGACGTCGGCGGCGCGCACCGCGGGATCGGCGAGCAGGGAGTCGCCTGCTCCCCCGCAGAGCGCGACGGTCGCGGCCGGCTGCTCGAAGTCGCCCGCCGCGCGGACGCCGGTGGCGGTGGCCGGCAGCAGCTCGGCGAGACGACGGGCCAGGCGCCCGAGCGTGGTCGGCGCGGCGAGCCGGCCCACCCGGCCGAGGCCGGTCGCGCCGTCGGCGGATGCCACGATCGGCCGGGCATCGACGAGGCCGAGCCGCTCGGCCAGTACTGCGGAGGTGCCCGACTCGACGACGTCGGCGTTGGTGTGGGCAGCGACCAGCGCGCACCCCGCTCGGATGAGCCGGGCGAGCAGTGCGCCCTTGTAGCGGTCCTCTGCGACGGAGGTCACGCCGCGCAGCAGCAGCGGATGGTGCGCGACGACGAGGTCGTAGCCGCCCTCGACCGCCTCGTCGACGGTCGCGGCCACCGCGTCGACCACGAGCAGCACCCGGGAGACCTCCGCCCGCGGGTCGCCGGTCACGAGTCCCGGCGCGTCCCAGGGCTCGGCGCCCGCGACCGGCCAGCGTCGCTCGATCGCGGCGACGGCGTCTGCAAGCGATGTGGTCACGTGGGCCCTGCCGGGCTCGAACCGACGACATCCACGGTGTAAGCGTGGCGCTCTACCAACTGAGCTAAAGGCCCTCGCACGACGAGGCGCGCGGCCCTCCCATCCTAGGCTGTGGCTCGGTCGTACACTCGCCTCATGACCATCGAGCCGCCCG
>JBDIAF010000090.1:0-6556 GCA_039812245.1 Agromyces sp.
CCGTCGGGCTTGCCGTCGTAGCGACGCGTGATGGCGTAGGCCAGCTTGGTCGCGACGTAGGCGATGAGGCCGGCGGTGAGCGGCGCGAGGATCGCCGGCAGCACGACCTTCGACAGGACGACGCTGAAGTCGACCGCTCCGACGCCCGCGCCCACGATCGCCGCGCCGATGAGGCCGCCGAAGAGCGCGTGGCTCGAGGAGGAGGGCAGGCCGAGCAGCCACGTGATCATGTTCCACACGATCGCGCCGATGAGGCCGGCGAAGACCAGCTCGGGGGTGATCAGCACTCCCCCGTCGCCCTCGTTGATGATGCCGCCCGAGATCGTCTTCGCGACCTCGGTCGAGAGGAAGGCGCCGACGAGGTTCAGCACCGCCGCGAGCGCGACCGCGACCTTCGGCCGCAGGGCGCCGGTGGCGATGGGGGTCGCCATGGCGTTCGCGGTGTCGTGGAAGCCGTTGGTGAAGTCGAAGAAGAGCGCCAGCGCGATGACGAGCACGACGATGAGGGTGAGATCCACCGGGAGCTTTCTCTGTGATTCGGCGAAGGGTTCACCGGGTGTTCACGGGATATCGCTTGCAGCCTCGACAGACGCCGCGCACCCGTCGATCCTACGCGACGAAATCTCCGGCTTCCACCACGGTGGCCAGATCCTCGCCGAAGACGAAACGGCGCCTGACGCTGCCGCCGGCGAGGACTCCCGGCAGCCAGTGGGCGGCATCGTCCCACATCTCGCCGAGCGGCACGGAGTCGAGCGCGAACCACTCGGGCGACAGCTCGTCGGACGCACGCGGCTCGCCCAGCCAGGCGCGGCAGACGAACACGTGCGAGCGCTGGCTCCACGACTCGCGGAACGGGAATCGGTAGTCGATCACGCCCCGCGCCTCGAGCGCGGCGGGGTCGATCAGGAGGCCCACCTCTTCGGCCACCTCGCGCACCATCGCCTGCACCGGGGTCTCGCCGGGCTCGAGCTTGCCGCCGGGCGCGACGTAGCGCCCCTCGCCGAGGCCGTGGCGCTTGCGGCCGAGCAGCACCTCGGTGCCGCCCGGCCCCTCGCGCAGCAGGTAGCAGACGCAGACGTCGGGGTGAGGCATCCGCCCCGCCCCGTCGCCCTGCGCCGACCGCGTCACCCGAAGAGGATCTTCGCCTCGTCGTACCGCGACTGCGGCACCTGGTTCAGGCTGCCGGTCGCCTCGGCGATCGACACCGTCTCGATGTCGGTGCCGCGCAGCGTCACCATGGAGCCCCAGGCGCCGTCGTAGACCGCCTCGACCGACGCCATGCCGAGGCGCGTCGCGAGCACCCGGTCGTAGGCGGTCGGCTCGCCGCCGCGCTGGATGTGGCCGAGCACCGTCGAGCGCGACTCGATGCCGGTGCGCTCCTCGATCATCGGGGCGAGGATGTCGGCGATGCCGCCGAGCCGCGGGCGGTTGAAGGCGTCGAGGCCCTTGTGCGAGTGGGCCTCCTCCATGCCGTCGAGCTTGAAGCCCTCGGCGACCACGACGAGCGGGGCGCGGCCGCGGTCGCGCACCGACTCGACCCACTCGCAGATCTGCTCGATCGACTGGGGCTGCTCGGGGATGAGGATGGCGTGGGCGCCGCCGGCCATGCCGGAGTGCAGGGCGATCCAGCCGACGTGGCGGCCCATGACCTCGAGCACCATGGCGCGCCCGTGGGAGTCGGCGGTCGTGCGGAGCCGGTCGATGGCCTCGGTCGCGATCTCGACGGCCGTGTCGAAGCCGAAGGAGTAGTCGGTGGCGGCGAGGTCGTTGTCGATGGTCTTGGGCACGCCGATGACCTTGATGCCGCCCTCGTCGTAGAGGCGCCGCGCCGCGGTGAGGGTGCCCTCGCCGCCGATGGCGATGATGGCGTCGATGCCGTGCTCGTCGAGGGTGCGCTGGATGTTCTCGGGGCCGCCGCGCTCGCCCTCGAACGGGTTGGTGCGGCTCGAGTGCAGGATGGTGCCGCCCTGGCGGGCGAGACCGCGCACGTCGTGGCGGGTGATGGGCACGATGTCGGCCTCGACGACACCGCGCCACCCCCAGCGGAAGCCGACGAACTCGGTGTCATGCGAGATGACGCCCTTGAGCACGGCTCCGCGGATGACCGCGTTGAGGCCGGGGCAATCGCCGCCGGAGGTGAGCAGACCGATCTTCATATGTGCACGACTCCTGGGAAGGACTTGGGAAGGCGGGAAGGGTGCATGACCACATCGGCGGGGTCGTCGGAAGTCTATCCGGTCGGCGGATGCCTCGGCGGGCCGCCGAGGCATCCGGGATCGTGAGCGCGCAGCGCGCCTACAACGCCCCGTCGAGCGCCTGGCGCAGCAGGTGCTGCAGCGCGTCGAGCTGCACCGAGTCGGCCGAGCCCGGCTCGACGTCCTGCCCGTCGAGGGCGCGCGCGGCGAGGCCCTGCTTCTGGTCGATGAGCTCGGCGATGCGTGCGTCGATCGTGTGCGCCGCGATGATGCGCCAGGCCGTCACCGGCTCGTCCTGCCCGATGCGGTGCACCCGGTCGATGGCCTGCGTCTGCTCGGCGCTCGTCCAGCTGAGCTCGGCGAGGACGACGTTCGAGGCCGCCTGCAGGTTGACGCCGACGCCCGCCGCGGTGAGCGAGCAGACGGCGACGTGCACCTCGGGGTCGGTGTTGAAGGCGTCGATCGCGGCCTGGCGGGCGAGCGCGGTCTGGTCGCCGCGCAGCGACACCGTGCGGATCTCGCGGGCCGCGAAGGCGGCCTCGGCCTGGTCCATGACGTCGATGTGCTTGGCGAAGAAGACGACCTTGCCGACCGAGCGCGCCAGCTGCGCGGCGTAGTCGGCCGCGAGGCCCGCCTTCGCCTGGCCGATGCGGCGCACCATCGTGAAGACGTTCTCGCCCGACTTCGCCTGCTTCGACTCCTCGAGCTCGGCGCTCGCGACCGCCCGGATGAACTGGTCGCGCGTGTGCTCGTCGAGATCCCCGACGCGCAGCTCGCGCGACTCGACGAGCGCCGCGAACCGCTGTGCGAGCCGGTGGCCGAGCTCGCGCTCGGCGGCCCGCACCGAACGGCCCAGCTCGTCGTCGAGCTCGACGGGCAGGTCGGCGATGCGCTTGGCCGGCAGGTCGGCGGCGACGTCCACCTTGCGCCGGCGCACGATGCCGAGGTCGATGACCGCGCGGCGCGCCTCCGCGTAGAAGCCGTGCTCGGCCGGGGTCAAGCCGATCCGCTCGAGCTCGCCGAGCAGCTGCGGTGCCGGCTTGTCGCCGTCGATCCAGCCGAGGAACTGCCAGATCGCCCGGAAGTCGTCGACGTCGTTGATGAGCGGGGTGCCCGTGAGGGCGAGCAGCAGCGGGTTGCGGCCGGGCGCGGTGCTGCGGATCCGCTCGGCGAGCGCGAGCACGTTCCTCGAGCGCTGCGACGACAGGTTCTTGATGAAGTGCGCCTCGTCGACGACCATGCCCCTGAAGCCGAGGGTCGACAGCCACGACATGTGCCGGTCGAGCACGTCGTAGTTCACGACGATGACGTCGGCGAAGGCGTCGACCGTGTCGCCGTCGCCGTGGATGACGGTCGCGCGACGATGCGGGGTCCACCGCTCGACCTCGCGCGCCCAGTTCATCTTCACGACGTTCGGCACGACCGCGAGCAGCGGATAGGCGTCGGCGACCGAGGCCGCGAGCACCGACTGCGCCGTCTTGCCGAGGCCGGGCTCGTCGGCGAGCAGGAAGGTGCGGTGGCCCTGGCGCGCGGCCTCGACGAAGCGCGCCTGGTGCTTCATCAGCTCGAGCCCCCGCGGCGCGAGCCGGTCGATCCGCGGCGCCTCGGGCAGCGGCATCGTCGCGGCCTGGCCGCCGGCGCCGAGCTCGAACGACTTGAACAGCGGGCCGAGCAGCTCCCAGTTCGCGAGCCGGCGCACGGGCACCGGGGCCGGAGCCGGGCGCGAGAAGTCGGGCGCGAGGAAGGGGTTCGCGAGCTGGCGGGACTTCACCGAGCGGGGCACGACCTGGTTCTCGCCGAGCTGCGGCGCGGACTCGGCCTCGCGGGTGATGATCAGCTCGTCCTCACTGAGCTCGGCACCCGATTCGAGCAGCCAGTCGCGACGGAAGCGCTGCGCGACCGTCGAGATCGAGGCGTCGGGTTCGAGGAGCGTGATGAGGCTCGTGTCGCGCGCCGCCGTCTTGGCGAGGATCTGCGCGATGCCGTCGAGCCGCTTCAGCAGCTCGGTGCGCTGCGCGTCGGCGAGCTCGCCGTCGGCCTTCACCCGGGCACGCTCCTCGCGCATGAGCAGCGCGATCACCTGGAACTTCGTGCGGTTGGTGGGGCCGAGCTTGTTCTTCTGCGCCTTCTGCTCGACCTCGCGCACCTTGCGCGCGAGGATCGGGATGATGGGCGCGTCGTCGTCGCGGGAGCGCGTACGCGAGCGCTGCCTGGTCTGGGCCATGGTCCTCCGGTCTCTTGGCCGTCGCGCCCTGCGTCGTCCGTCTCGGATCGACGTCTCCCCCACGAGGCATCCGCCCGGCCCGAAGGGCGAGCGCTGCACAGATGATCGCGACCCGCCTCGGACCGACTCAGCCGGTGCGAACCGACCTGGTGCGAACCGGCACCGTGTCGCATGCGCGTGGGCATCGGGTGGGCGGGGCGCGGATCGCGCCGCCTGGGCCCGTGAGCGGAATCGCCTGGCGCCCTGACATTCTAGCCCGATTCGCCCGGCTTCCCGCGAACGGCGCGCCTCACCCGGTCAGCGGATGCCTCGGCGGCGCGTCGCCGCGACCGCCCGGACGCTCCCGGCGACCGTCACCAGCCGCCACCGCCGCCTCCGCCTCCGCCGCCGCCCGAGAAGCCGCCGCCGCCCGAGCCGCTCGAGGACGAGCTCGACGACGAACCCGACCACGAGGTCGACGACGCGGACGAGAACGAGCCGACCCCTGCGCTGAACGCGACCGCGTCGAAGGCGCTGCGCCCCGAATACCACTCGGGGTCGCTGCCGCGGGCGGCGTACTCGGCGGCGAGCACCCGGCTCCAATCTCGTTCGAGCCCGAACAGCACGGCATAGGGCAGCAGCTTCTCGTGCAGCTTCAGCACCGCCTCCGGGCCGCCCGTCCGCAGCGCACCCTCGGGGCTCTGCAGCATGCGCAGGCGGTCGGCCTCGGCGAGCTCGATGTAGACCTTGAGCCCCTCGAGATGGTCCTTCGCGGCGCGGCCCGGCTCGGTGAGCGGCCGGACGTCGGCCACGGCGAAGCCGGCCGTGAGGGCGGCGAGGATCGCCACGACGAAGCAGAGCGCCGGCCAGAGCCCGCCCATCGCCTGGTCGAGCGCGATGACACCGAAGACGATGCTCGCGATGCCGCCGCCGATGGCGACGACGCCGAGGAGTGCCCGCAGGCCCGCGTCGGGGGTGCGCCGCAGGCCCTCGGCGACGACCCGCTTGCGCACCGCGCCGCGCAGGCTCACGAGCTTCTTGCCGAGCGCGGTGTCGCTCTGCTTCAGCTCGCGCCGTCCGCTCGTCGCGAAGAGGTCGCGCAGCACCCGGTCGGCGTCGGGATCCGGTCCCTCGCCGCCGCCGTACTCCACCGCGAAGCGGCCCTTCGAGGTCTCGACGATGCGCAGGCGGTGCGCGACCGCGAGCTGCAGGATCGTCGCGGTGACGCCCTTGGCGGGCTTGCCGACCAGCTCCGCGGCCTCCATGACGCTGAGCCCCGTGGGCGGCTCGTACTGCGCGATGATGGTGCCCCGGCCCGGGTGGTTGCGCCAGCGGGTCAGCCGCGCGACGATCGCCGCGACCGCAGCGCCGATCGCGACGAGCGCTCCCCCGGCTCCGACGAGCGCCGCGGGCGACGAGGTGAAGGCGTCGTCACGGGGCACGAAGGTGCCGGGATCGAAGGCGAGCGCGACGGTGAGGTTCTCGTACGCCCCAAGCGGCCTGGACGACGCCGTGACGACCGCCGGCTGCACGTCGAGGGCCGCGCAGGTCTCGCCCGAGCCCGACCAGCCCTGGTAGCACGCGGCCTCGCCGGTGAAGCCCGAGGCGGCGGCGCCGCTCAGGCGCACCTCGACCGCGACCCGTCCGAAGGGCTGCGCCCACCCCGTGCCGTTGACGTCCCAGTAGAACTCGTCGATCGCCCGGTCGTCGGGAACGTGCGTGACGTTGCGTGCGCGATAGCTGATCACGTAGCCCTGCCGCCCGTGGACGTAGGCGTCCGCGTCGCCGATCCGCACGACCAGGAACTCGCCGTCCTCGTCGGCCTCGGCGTCGTACTCGAGGGGCGTGCCCGCCTCGTCGGTGACCGACTCGATCTCGAGGTCGATGGGGTGCCCGTCGTAGTCGAGCGGGATCGCCCGGAGGATCCCGTGGTTCTGGTCGACCTCGGGGAACCGCGCGACGAGCGTCTCGGTCGCGTGCAGCGTCGAGTGCCCGCCGTCGTCGGTGCCGAGCTCGTAGACCGCGTCGAAGGAGTCGAAGGTGTAGTCCTCGGTGCCGGCGGACACCGAGGCGAGCGGCACCGAGGTGACGGGTGCTGCGGCGAGCGGCGCTGAGGTGACCGGTGCTGCGGCGAGCGGTGCTGCGACGGCCGGCGCCG
>JBDIAF010000091.1:0-6482 GCA_039812245.1 Agromyces sp.
TATCGCGGCTTCGTGCATCCGCCGGAGGAGATGGCTCGCGTCGTCGCCGGGCGGGGCCTGCACCCCCGACGGAGCGCCCCGACGCGCTCCTGGCACCTCGTGACGGCACCGCGGGGCTGAGCCGGCAGCCGGAGGGCCCGGGCGGCGGCCGGAGGGCGCGGGTAGACGAAGGGCGCGGGTAGCCGAAGCCGCCGGCGGCTCGGGCGCTCCGATGACCGCGCCGGAGAACGCAGGAAGCCTCCGTGCCGGACGGCGCGGAGGCTTCCTGCAGAGCCGGTGCGACTCAGCGGGCGAAGTTGCCCCGGTAGTACTCGTAGACCCAGCCCACGAGCGAGATCAGCACGATCGGCACCGCGATGTACGAGAGCCAGAACCCGACCGCGAGACCGAGGAAGCCGAGGGCGGCAGCACCCGCGAGGATGATGGGCCACCAGCTCCACGGGCTGAAGAACCCGAGCTCGGGGTCGCCGTCGTCGATGTTGGCGTCGAGGCGGTCTTCGGGCAGCTCGGCGCCCTGGGCGCTGTGCACACGGCCGAGGTAGAACGCGATGAAGGCCGACAGGATCGCCGCGAGCGAGATCGCGATCGTGCCCGCCCACTCGGGCCCGTAGTGGGTCTCGACCCCCGCCGCTGCCGTCCACAGGCCGTAGACCACGGCCATGATCGCCAGGAAGACGAACAGGATCCAGAAGAGGATGACGTTCGCGCGCATTACTTGATCTCCTCCTTGGCGGCATCGAACACGGGAGCCTCGGGGGCGTCCTTCGCGGGTCCGATACCGACCGGGACTCCGGCCTCGGGGTGGTTGAGGTCGAACGCGGGGCGCTCCGAGCGGATGCGCGGGATCGACGTGAAGTTGTGCCGCGGCGGCGGGCAGCTGGTGGCCCACTCGAGCGAGCCGCCGTAGCCCCACGGGTCGTTCACCGTCACCTTGGGAGCGCGGCGCGCGGTGATGTACACGTTCAGGAAGAACGGGATCAGCGAGACCGCGAGGATGCCGGCGCCGATGGTGGACAGCTGGTTCATCCAGGTGATGTTGTCCTCGGGCAGGTACGAGTAGTACCGGCGGGGCATGGCCACGACGCCGAGCCAGTGCTGCACGAGGAACGTGGTGTGGAAGCCGATGAACAGCAGCCAGAAGTGCCACTTGCCGAGCGTCTCGTTCAGCATCTTGCCGGTCCACTTGGGCCACCAGAAGTAGAAGCCCGCGAACATCGCGAACACCACGGTGCCGAAGACCACGTAGTGGAAGTGGGCGACCACGAAGTAGGTGTCGGACACGTGGAAGTCGAGCGGCGGCGACGCCAGGATGACGCCGGTCAGGCCACCGAAGACGAAGGTGATGAGGAAGCCGAGCGACCAGATCAACGGGGTCTCGAAGGTGATCGAGCCGCGCCACATCGTGCCGACCCAGTTGAAGATCTTCACGCCCGTCGGCACCGCGATGAGCATCGTCATCAGGGCGAAGAAGGGCAGCAGCACCGAGCCGGTGACGTACATGTGGTGCGCCCACACCGTGACCGAGAGCGCCGCGATCGCGATCGTCGCGTAGACCAGGGTCTTGTACCCGAAGATCGGCTTGCGGCTGAACACCGGGAAGATCTCCGAGACGATGCCGAAGAACGGCAGGGCGATGATGTACACCTCGGGGTGCCCGAAGAACCAGAACAGGTGCTGCCACAGGATGACGCCGCCGTTGGCGGGATCGTAGACGTGGGCTCCGAACACGCGGTCGGCGCCGGCGGCGAGGATCGCGGCCGCGAGCACCGGGAACGCCATCAGGATCAGGATCGAGGTGACGAGCGTGTTCCAGGTGAAGATCGGCATGCGGAACATGGTCATGCCGGGGGCGCGCATCGTGACGATCGTCGTGATGAAGTTCACGGCGCCGAGGATGGTGCCGAAGCCCGAGAGGCCGAGGCCCAGCATCCAGAGGTTGCCGCCGACGCCCGGCGAGAACGTCGTCGACGCGAGCGGCTGGTAGGCGAACCAGCCGAACGAGGCAGCGCCCTGGGGGGTGAAGAAGCCGGCGACCGCCATGAGCGAGCCGAAGTTGAACAGCCAGTACGCGAAGGCGTTCAGACGCGGGAACGCCACGTCGGGAGCGCCGATCTGCAGCGGCATGAGCACGTTCGCGAACCCTGCGAACAGCGGCGTCGCGAACATCAGCAGCATGATCGTGCCGTGCATCGTGAACAGCTGGTTGTACTGCTCACGGGTCTGGATGATCTCGAGGCCGGGCTCGAAGAGCTGCGCGCGGATGATGAGGGCCATCACGCCGCCGATGCAGAAGTAGATGAACGAGGTGATCAGGTACATGTACCCGATGACCTTGTGGTCGGTCGAGGTGATCCACTTGACGAGGACGTTCCCCTTGCGCTCCACCTTCGAAGCGCCGAACGGCAGGCTCGACGACTGCGGTCGTGCCGGTGCGGTCGTGGTGCTCATTCGGCTTCTCGCTCCTCTTTCAGTTCGGGCGCGCTCGGCCCGGGCAGGTTCTGGTTCCGGTCGTACTCGTTGGAGAGCTGGCCCTCCTGCCCGGCGTCGCGGAGCGACTGGATGTAGTCCTCGTACTCGGCCTGGGAGACGACCTTGACGTTGAAGAGCATGAGCGAGTGGTACTCGCCGCACAGCTCGGCGCACTTGCCGGCGTACGTGCCCTCGCGCTCGGGGACGAACGACATGTAGTTGGTCTTGCCCGGGTACATGTCCTTCTTGTAGAGGAAGTCCACGACCCAGAACGAGTGGATGACGTCGCGCGACTCGAGCTCGAGCTCGACCTCGGCGCCGACGGGCAGGTAGAGGGTGGGCAGGGCGTCCTGGTCGACCGAGCCGTCGGGGCCGACCTCGTCGAGCTGGGCCTGGATGCCGGGCGAGTAGACGTCTTCCTTCACGTAGTTGAAGTCCCAGGCCCACTGCTTGGCGATGACCTCGACCTGCACGTCGACCTGGTCGGCGGCGAAGCGCTCCTCGATCGCGGCCTGGTCTCGCGCGGTGAAGGCGAAGAAGCCCAGCACGAGGATGAGCGGCACGATCGTGTAGAAGACCTCGATCGGCATGTTGTAGCGCAGCTGCACCGGAAGGCCGGTCTGGCCCTTGCGACGGCGGTACGCGATCACGGCCCAGATGGTCAGACCCCAGGTGATGACACCCACGACGAGCAGCACGATCCAGGACGTCACCCAGAGGCCGGAGACCCGCTCGGTGTGGTTGGTCGCGGGCGCTTCGCCCTCGACGAATCCGGGGAGGAATCCGTGCAGCTGCGCCTGGGTGCACCCGGCGAGGACGAGGCTGAGCGTCGCTGCGATCGGAACAGCAGCCCATCGGAGTCGGCGATTGTTGCGCACCGGTGACCTTTCGGGAGACTCGAAGGCGCTTCACAGCGAAGCGCGGTGATCGGTGTCTAGCCTACTCCGACTCCGCACCCCGGGTGTGCACCGACGGGGCGTGCCGTACGCGATCACGGCGAGATTTCGAGCCCCACCTGCCGAAAAGAAACGGAGGGAGACCGCGGTGCGGCCTCCCTCCGTGCGAATCCGGGGCGAATCAGTGGAACGAGTCGCCGCAGGCGCAGCTGCCCTGCGCGTTGGGGTTGTCGATCGTGAAGCCCTGCTTCTGGATCGTGTCCTCGAAGTCGATGGTCGAGCCGTCGAGGTAGGGGACGCTCATCTTGTCGACGATGACCTCGACCCCGTCGAAGTCGACGACGGCGTCGCCGTCGAGCATGCGCTCGTCGAAGTAGAGCTGGTAGATGAGGCCGGAGCAGCCGCCGGGCTGCACGGCCACCCGGAGGCGCAGGTCGTCGCGCCCCTCCTGCGAGAGGAGGCTGCGCACCTTGTCGGCCGCGGGGTCGCTCAGCTTCACGCCGTGCGTGGTCTCGGTGATGGTCTCGCTCATCTCGCTCCTCGGTGCGTTCGCCGTTCTGACGAAGATTCTACTTCCAACTTCCTCAGCGTCGGCCGTGTGCCGGCTATTCCCGATCCGGATGCCTCGCCGGAGGCATCCGGATCGGCGGGATCACGCCTCGCGGGCGTCGAGCCGGCTGAACAGGAGGGCCTCGCTCAGGAGGGCCTTCTTGAAGACGCCGAGGTGCAGCGACTCGTTCGGGCTGTGCGCCCGCGAGTCGGGGTCCTCGACGCCCGTCACGAGGATCTGCGCCTCGGGGAACTCGTCGACGAGCTCGGCGATGAACGGGATGGAACCGCCCACGCCCGTGTCGACGGCGGAACGACCCCAGGCCTCGGCCATGGCGGCCCTGGTCTCGGCGACGGCCCAGCCGCTGGTGTCGACGAGGAACGGCTGCCCGGTGTCGACGCCCTCGAACGAGAGCTTCGCCCCGAACGGCGCGTTCGCCTCGAGATGGGTGCGCAGCGCCGCGAACGCCTCGGCCGCGTCCTGTCCGGGCGCGATCCGCGCACTCACGCGCACCCGCACCGCGGGCAGCAGCGTGTTCGAGGCGTTGGCGACGTCGGGGGCGTCGATGCCGGTGACCGTGATCGCGGGCTGCGCCCAGATGCGGTCGAGGATCGCGCCGGTGCCGATCGGCGAGACCCCGTCGAGCAGGCCGGCCTCGGCGCGCAGCTGCGCCTCGTCGTAGGCGGGGATGTCGAGGTCGGCGCGCCTCAGCCCCTCGACCGCGACCGAGCCGTTCTCGTCCCACATGGTGCCGAGCATGCGGATCGCGGCGAGCATGGCATCGGGCGCCGCTCCCCCGAACATGCCCGAGTGGGAGGCGTGGGCGAGGGTCTCGACGCGGAGGTTGAACGCGACGGCGCCGCGCAGGGCGACGGTGATCGCCGGGGTCTCGACGTCCCAGTTGCCCGAATCGGCCACGATGATCGCGTCGGCGGCCAGCAGCTCGCGGTTCTCCCGCAGGAAGTTGCCGAACGAGCGCGATGCCCACTCCTCCTCGCCCTCGATGAACACCGAGAGCCCGAGGTCGAAGTCGCCGGCGACCTCGGCGAAGGCGCGGATCGCGCCGACGTGCGACATGATGCCGGCCTTGTCGTCGGCCGCGCCTCGACCGTGCAGGCGCTCGCCCCGCTGGGTGGGCTCGAACGGGGGCGTCTCCCAGTCCTCGTCCTTGCCGGGCGGCTGCACGTCGTGGTGCGCGTAGAGCAGCACGGTCGGGCGGCCGTTGCGCGCCGCCCGACGGGCGACGACCGCGGGCTGGCCGAGCTCGGAGCCGTCCTCGACGGGCGCACGGCGGATCTCGACGAGCTCGAACACGCCCGTCTCGCGCAGCAGACCCGCGACCGCCTCCGCGCTCTCGGCGACGAGGGCCGGGTCGTACGCCGGCCACGAGACCGACGGGATGCGGACGAGGCGGGCGAGCTCGGCGACGACGCCGGGGAAGCCCGCGTCGACGGCGGAACGGATCGCATCGGCCCGTGGCGTCGTGGGCTGGGGGGATGCGGGAGTCTTCAGGTCGGTCATGCCGGTAATCTTAAGGTGAACCGATTCGAGGGATCCCGTGGCCAAGCAGCAGCACCAGACCGACCAGCCGTCGACCGAGACGCTCGAGGAGACGCAGGAGCGCCTCAAGCAGAGCGGCAAGGGCGCCCCCACCCCCTCGCGCGCCGCGCAGGAGGCCGCTCGCAAGCGCCCGCTCGTGCCGACCGACCGCAAGGCGGCCGCCAAGCAGGCGCGCAGCCAGGCCGCCGAGGCCCGCGAGCGCGCCCGAGTCGGCATGGCCATGGGCGACGAGAAGTACCTGCCGGCGCGCGATCGCGGCCCGCAGAAGAAGTTCGTGCGCGATTACGTCGATGCGCGCTTCTCGATCGGCGAGGTGCTGATCCCGGTGATGTTCCTCGTCATCATCATGACCTTCATCCCGAGCGCGCAGGTGCAGGCGATCAGCATCCTCGTGCTCTGGGCGTTCTTCGCCGTCGCGGTGCTCGACGTCGTGATCCTCGGCTTCGTGCTGACCAGGAAGCTGCGCGCGAAGTACGGCGACAAGGCCGAGAAGGTGCGCTGGTACGCCGCCATGCGCGCGCTCCAGCTGCGCCCCCTGCGCCTGCCGAAGCCCCAGGTCAAGCGCGGCCAGTACCCCGCCTGACGCCGCTTCTCCGTCACGGCCCGTCGTCCCCGAGGCGGCAGGCCGTCGTTGTGTCGCCGGGCTGGCGACGTCGCCGCATCAGTCGCGGGTGAACGCGCCCCCGCGCACGAGCGGCACGCGGGTCTCCTCGTCGCTCAGCGATCCGTGCTGGCCGATCATGCGCTCGGGGGCGCGGTTCGCCTCACGGGCGTCGTAGTAGGCGATGCCCGATCGCGCCGCGACGAGGAGGTCGCCGATTCGCGGTCGCACCTCGTCGGCGACCGTCGCACCGTAGAGCCCCGCGTCGATCGCCTCGTCTCGGGTGAGCACCCAGGCGCGCTCGCCCTCGGCGTCGCGCCAGGCATCCGTCAGTCGCTGGCGCTCGCCGGGCGTCGCATCGGGTTCGAACCAGAGCGCGAGGCAGCGCGGCTCTCCCCCGACGTGC
>JBDIAF010000092.1:0-6455 GCA_039812245.1 Agromyces sp.
GCCTCTTCGAGATTGAGCCCGCCGACCACGTTGCGCAGCGTCGTGGTGGTGAGCTGCTCGACGGCGCCGAGGTAGTTCGCGATCTCGTACGTAGCAGCGCGTGCGTCGGTGACCTGGAAGTAGACGACGGTGTCGATCGAGACGACCAGGTTGTCCTCGGTGATCACGGGCTGCGGCGGGAACGAGACGACCTGCTCGCGCATGTCGACGAGGGGGCGCAGCCGGTCGATGAACGGCACGAGCACGTTGAGCCCGGGCGAGAGGGTCTTGTGGTAGCGACCGAGCCGCTCGACGATGCCCGAGTAGGCCTGCGGGATGATCCGGATGGACCTGGCGAGCACCACGATCACGAAGATCGTGATCGCGATGATGACGACGGTCATCACGATGGTGAGCACATCGATCACGACGCGTTGCTCCTCTCTACGGGCACGACGACCGCCGTCGCACCGTCGATGGACGTGACGAGGACCTTCTCGCCGACGGCCACGTCCTTCTGCTCGGTGATGGGGGAGAGCCTGGCGGTCCAGGTCTCGCCGTTCTGCAGTCGCACCTGCCCGCCCGATGCGCTCACCGTCGCCACGACCGCGCCGTCGGATCCGATGAGCGCGTCGATGTTGCTGCGCGCCGGATCGCCGCCGCGGCGCAAGAGCCTCAGCAGGGGAGGCCGCAGCGTGAAGATGAGCACGACGGCCACGACGGCCGCGATGAGGAACTGCACCCACCACGGAATGCCGAACACGCCGGACACGAGGCCGGCGACGCTGCCCAGCGCGAGCATGAGGAAGGTCATCTCGAGGGTGAACACCTCGATCGTCGCGAAGGCGAGGATCAGCACGATCCACACGATCCAGGCGTACTGGGTCAGTACATCCAAGTTGACGCTCCTTCGTTCGCCCCACTCGAAACTAGCAGCCGGATCCCGGCCCGCGGAGGATTGCGCGGGCCGGATTGATAGTCTCGGGGTCGGCGTCCACTCGGACGTCGACCCCGACCACGAGGAGCCACCGCCGTGACCAACCCGCTCGCCCCCGCATCCCTCGAGGGCAAGGTCGCCCTCGTGACCGGTTCGTCGCGGGGCATCGGCGCCGACACGGTGCGCTACCTCGCCGGCGCCGGCGCGGCCGTCGTCGTGAACTACCGCAGCAAGGCGCCCCGCGCCGACAAGGTCGTCGCCGAGATCACCGAGGCCGGCGGCCGCGCCATCGCCGTCGGCGCCGACCTCACCGACGCCGAGTCGGTCGCGGCGATGTTCGCCCGCGCCGCCGACGAGCTCGGCAAGGTCGACATCCTCGTCCTCAACGCCTCCGGCGGCATGGAGACCGGTCTCGGCGAGGACTACGCGATGCGCCTCAACCGCGACGCCCAGCTCAACGTGGTCGAGCAGGCGCTGCCGTTCCTCGCCGAGGGGGCGCGCATCGTCTTCGTCACGAGCCACCAGGCGCACTTCATCCGCACCACCCCGACGATGCCCGAGTACGAGCCCGTCGCCCTCTCCAAGCGCGCCGGCGAGGATGCCCTGCGCGCGAAGCTTCCAGAGTTCGAGGCCGCGGGCGTCGAGTTCGTCGTGGTGTCGGGCGACATGATCGAGGGCACGATCACGGCCACCCTGCTCGAGCGGGCGAACCCCGGCGCCATCGCGGCCCGCCGTGAGGACGCCGGCAAGCTCTACAACGTCGCCGAGTTCGCCGCGGAGGTCGCCTCGGCGGCGGTCGACCCGATCCCCGCCGACCACACGCGCCTCGTCGGCGACGTCTCGGGCTTCGCTCCCGAGGCCTGACCCGAGCGGATGCCTCGGCGACGCGCCGGGGCATCCGTGCCGGTCGAGGCATCCGAACAGCGCAAGAGCCGGTCGCCCACGCGGGCGACCGGCTCTTCTGCTCGAGCGCGACGGCTCAGGCGGTCGCGCCCTTGCCGAAGGTGAAGGCGCGCACGATCTGCACGATGCCCAGCACCACGAGCGCGATGCCGAGGATCCACCAGAAGGCCACGACGAACATCGGGCTGAACAGCAGCACGATGCCGGCGACGAGGCTCAGGATGCCGAAGAAGATCGCCCAGCCCTTCGAGCTCGCGTCACCCGACTGGACCAGTGCGACGATGCCCTCGATGATCCACAGGATGCCGATCAGGATCCCGAGGAACAGGCCGAGGAAGACGGCCGCCTCGTTCGGGTTCGCCAGCACGACGACGCCGCCGACGATGAACAGCAGGCCGAGGATGATGTCGAGCGTACGGGCGCCGCCCGAGATGCCCTTCGAGAAGATGCCGAGGCCGAGGTAGGCGATACCGGCGATGATGAAGTAGAGCCCGAGGATCCAGGCGAGCGCGACCGCGGACTTCACCGGGGCGAAGGTGATGAACAGGCCGACGATGAGTGCGACGGCCCCCGAGATGCCGAGGGTCGTGCGCACCGTGTTCACGGCCGACTTCGACAGGTCCTTCGCATCGAGCGAGAACGCGGCGAAGAAGCCGTCGGACTGGGGCGTAGACATGATCGTGTCCTTTCTCGACACCGACGTGGCAGTACGGCCTCAGGCTATGACCCCGAACGAGCTGGGTTTCGGATGTGAACCCGCGCGTCGCGATGCGAGCTCCGACTTCGGGGAGTATGCGCGCCGGCGTCCGCCCGCGCTTTTGCGATGGCCGCCGTGCCGTGTCACGATCGCACCGTGAGCGAGAACCCCGCCGAGCGGCAGCGGCTCGAAGACCTCGCGCGGCTGCGGCGCGTGCGCGATCGCATCGATCGCGAGTACGCCCTGCCGCTCAACGTCGACGACCTCGCGCGAGGCGCGAGCATGTCGGCGGGGCATCTCAGCCGCGAGTTCAAGGCCGCCTACGGCGAATCCGTCTACAGCTACCTCATGACGCGCCGCATCGAGCGCGCGATGGCGCTGCTGCGCCGCGGCGACCTCAGCGTCACCGAGGTGTGCTTCGAGGTCGGCTGCTCGTCGCTCGGCACCTTCAGCACGCGCTTCACCGAGCTCGTGGGCGTGCCGCCGAGCGTGTTCGCGAGGCAGGAGCGAGGCCCGCTCGAGGGGGTGCCGTCGGTCCTGGCCAAGCGCGCGACCAGACCGGTCAGGAATCGAGAAGCGAAGCCGGCCCGGCCGCCGCTAGCGTGACGGACATGGACATCACGATTCAGTACACCTTCCTGCCCCACACCGACGCCGAGGCATCGCTCGCCTTCTACCGCGACGTGCTCGGCCTCGAACTGCGCAACGACGTCGGCTACGACGGCATGCGCTGGTTGACCCTCGGCGCCCCCGAGCAGAGCAACTCGATCGTGCTGTACCCGCCGAACGCCGACCCCGGCATCACCGAGGACGAGCAGCGCACGATCGCCGAGATGATGGCGAAGGGCACCTTTGCGAGCATCGTGCTCGCCACGGGCGACGTCGACGCGGCGTTCGACGCGGTGCAGGCCAGCGGCGCAGAGGTCGCCCAGGAGCCGATCGACCAGCCGTACGGCGTGCGGGACTGCGCGTTCCGCGACCCGGCTGGCAACATGGTTCGCATCCAGCAGCCGAGCTGACGGGCCGCGAGCCCGCACGGTGCCGCCGAGGCATCCGACCGCCGGCCGAAGGCCGAGCCGACCACCCGCCGACACGATGGAGCACGCATGACCGAGCACGCCGCCGACCAGCACGACCTCATCAGGGTGCAGGGCGCCCGCGAGAACAACCTCAAGAACGTCGACGTCGAGCTGCCGAAGCGGCGTCTCACGGTGTTCACGGGGGTGTCGGGTTCGGGCAAGAGCTCGCTCGTGTTCGACACGATCGCGGCCGAGTCGCGGCGCATGATCGACGAGACGTACAGCGCCTTCGTGCAGGGATTCATGCCCTCGGTGCCGAGGCCCGACGTCGACGTGCTCGAGGGGCTGACGACGGCGATCCTCGTCGACCAGGAACGGCTCGGGGCGAACCCCCGTTCGACGGTCGGAACGGTCACCGACGCCAACGCGATGCTGCGGATCCTCTTCTCGAAGCTGGGGGAGCCCTACATCGGCGGTCCGACCGCGTTCTCGTTCAACATCCCGACGCAGAAGGCCAGCGGCGTGATGACGGGCCCCGGCGGCGAGAAGAAGATCGTGAAGGACGCGATCTACCTCGGCGGCATGTGCCCGCGATGCGAGGGGCGCGGCTCGGTCTCCGACCTCGACCTCGCCCAGATCGTCGACGAGTCGAAGTCGCTCGACGAGGGCGCGATCATGGTGCCCGGCTACACCGCCGACGGCTGGATGGTGAAGGGGTTCTCGCAGTCGGGGTTCTACCCCGCCGACAAGCCGATCTCGCAGTTCACCGAGAAGCAGCGCCACCTCTTCCTCTACGGCGAGGTGACGAAGGTCAAGATCAGCGGCATCAACATGACCTATGAGGGGCTCATCCCCAAGATCACCAAGTCGATGCTCTCGAAGGACCTCGACGCGCTGCAGCCGCACATCCGAGCGTTCGTCGAGCGGGTCGCCACCTTCGCGAAGTGCCCCGAATGCGACGGCACGCGCCTCACCGAGGGCGCGCGCTCGTCGAAGATCGACGGCGTCAGCATCGCGGATGCCTGTCGCATGCAGGTCACCGACCTCGCCGCGTGGGTGCGGGGGCTCGACCGGCCCGAGGCCGGCCCGCTGCTGGCCGCCCTCGGGGCGAACCTCGACGCCTTCGTCACGCTCGGCCTCGGGTACCTCTCGCTCGAGCGCCCGTCGGGGACCCTCTCCGGCGGCGAGGCGCAGCGGATCAAGATGCTGCGCCACCTCGGCTCCTCGCTCACCGACGTCACCTACGTCTTCGACGAGCCGACCATCGGGCTGCACCCGCACGACATCCAGCGCATGAACTCGCTGCTCGAGCGGCTGCGCGACAAGGGCAACACCGTGCTCGTCGTCGAGCACAAGCCGGAGACGATCGCGATCGCCGACCATGTCGTCGACCTCGGCCCGGGTGCCGGCAGCGGCGGCGGCGAGATCTGCTTCGAGGGCACGGTCGAGGGGCTCAAGGCCTCCGGGACGCTCACGGGCCGGCACCTCGACGATCGGGCCGCGCTCAAGGACTCCGTTCGTGCGCCATCCGGCGCGATCGAGGTGCGCGGCGCGTCGGAGAACAACCTCGAGGACGTCGACGTCGACATCCCGCTCGGCGTGCTCGCGGTGGTCACGGGCGTCGCCGGGTCGGGCAAGAGCTCGCTCATCCACGGCGAGGTCTCGGGGCGCGACGGTGTGGTCTCGATCGACCAGGGCGCGATCAAGGGGTCGAGGCGCAGCAACCCGGCGACCTACACCGGGCTGCTCGAGCCGATCCGCAAGGCGTTCGCGAAGGCGAACGGCGTGAAGCCGGCGCTCTTCAGCGCGAACTCCGAGGGCGCGTGCCCGACGTGCAAGGGGTCCGGTGTCATCGTCACCGAGCTCGGCTTCATGGACACGATCGAGACGCCGTGCGAGGACTGCGGCGGCAAGCGGTTCCAGGCCGCCGTGCTCGACTACAAGCTCGGGGGCCTCGACATCACCGAGGTGCTCGACCTGCCCGTCGCGCAGGCACGCGAGTTCTTCGCGTCCGGCGAGGCGAAGATCCCCGCAGCGGTCGCGATCCTCACCCGGCTCGCCGACGTCGGCCTCGGCTACCTCACGCTCGGCCAACCGCTGTCGACCCTGTCGGGCGGCGAACGGCAGCGCATCAAGCTCGCGATCGCCATGGGGGAGGAGGGCGAGATCTACGTCCTCGACGAGCCGACCACCGGACTCCACCTGGCCGACGTCGAGAACCTGCTCGGGCTGCTCGACCGTCTCGTCGACTCGGGCAAGTCGGTGATCGTGATCGAGCACCACCAGGCGGTGATGGCCCACGCGGACTGGATCATCGACCTGGGCCCGGGCGCCGGACACGACGGCGGGCGCATCGTCTTCGAGGGGACGCCCGCCGAGCTCGTCGCCGCGAGGTCGACGCTGACCGGGCAGCACCTCGCGGAGTACGTGGGGGCGTAGGCGCGCGACGCCACGCGCTTCGGCGTCGGAGATCTGCACAACTTCGGATCGCTTGGTCGAGTTCGATCCGATCTCGTGCAGATCTCCGATTTCGTGGCGACTCAGAGTCCGCCTTCTCTACTTGTACTTTTCATTCCGAACAATGGGGCAGCGCAGCCACCGGAGACCGTGCGGTCGGCGCCGAGGCATCCGTCACGACCGCATATCGTCAGGAGCGCACGGTGCTCGCGACCGGTGCGATTTTCGTGCTCGTCGTCTTCTTGGTGGAATGGACGCTGCGGGCGCTCGTACTGAACCTCGTCAACGTTGTCGAGGGGTGGGCCTACGCCGCCCCGCTCGGCGCCGGGGCCGTGGCGGTCGCGGCGGCCTTGATCGCGTTCGGCCGGCCAGGCTCGGCGACTGTTCGACGTCCGACACTCTCGACGACGCCGCGCACCTGGCGCAGCTTCAGCCGCCGAGGCGATCTCGCCATCACGGCAGT
>JBDIAF010000093.1:0-6442 GCA_039812245.1 Agromyces sp.
GGGCGTCTCGGTCACCGACGTGGCGACCTCGCTCGACCGGGCCGCCGCGCGGCATGGCGCCGGGCGGCTCGACTTCTCGGTGCTGCCCGAGCTCGTGATGACGACCGAGCCGGCGTCGGGCTCCACGGTCGTCGTGCAGGCCCGCGGGGCGCAACTCACCTTCGCGCAGGCGGCCTCGGTGAACCGGCTCGCCCGGCGGGTCGAGCTCGGCACGGTGCCGCTCGTCGACATCGCCTCGCGCGTGGCCGCGATCCGCGCCGTCGTGCGTCCGCTCGCGGGGCTCAAGTGGACGCTGGGCGCAGCCCTGCTCGCCCTCGGGCTGGCCGTGCTGTTCCGGTGCCCGTGGTGGGCGGTCGTGCTCGCCTTCGCCGCCGGTGCGGTCGTCGGCGCGCTCACCTGGCTCATGGACCGGGTCAGCGGGGCCGCCGCGATCGCGCCCTTCGTGACCGCGTTCGTCTCGACGCTCGCGGTGGGCGCGACGGCGGCCGCCCTCGGCACGGGCCCGGTGCCGCTGTTCGCGGTGTGCGCACCGGTGGCGATCCTCGTGCCGGGCGCGCTCATCACCAACGCCCTGCTCGAGCTCACGGCGACCGACATCGTCACCGGTTCGGCGCGCCTCATGTACGGCCTCATCGTGCTCGCGTTCATGGCCGCGGGCATCGCCGCAGGCGCCGTGCTGACGGGCTTGGCCGTCGACCCCGATTCGATCGCGCTCGTCGGCCACGCCGCGCAGGCGACGGCGCTCGGCCCGGGCTGGCAGCAGCTGCCGCCGCTCTGGTTCTCCTGGGTGGGCGTGGTGGTGCTCGCACTCGGCATCGGGCTCGCCTTCGGCTCGGGTCGCGCGCTCAACCTGGTGAACGTGGTCGTCATGACGGGCGCCTACGCCCTGCTCACCGCGCTCACGCCGCTGCTCGGCAGCGTGACCGCCACGGGCGTGACGGCCGGATGCCTCTTCGTCGCCGCCCGCCTCATCGAGCGGCTCACGCTCGCGGTGCCCGCGACGGTGTCGTTCCAGCCCGCGTTCCTGCTGCTCGTGCCCGGCACCGTCGGGCTCGTCGCGCTCGCGAGCTTCGAGCCCGACGCCATGGTGGCGGCACTGCTCACCTTCGTGAGCCTCTGCATCGGAACGAAGGTGGGCGCGGTGCTGACCGAGCTCGCCGCATACCGGAGGGAACCGACATGATCATCGCGGGCTTCGTGCTCACCGGCCTCGCCGCACTCGTCCACGTGTACATCTGGGTGCTCGAGTCGCTCATCTGGACCGGCCCGCGCGCCCGCGCGACGTTCGGCATCCGCAGCGACGACGAGGCGCAGCTGACGAAGGCGCTCGCCTTCAACCAGGGCTTCTACAACCTGTTCCTCGCGATCGCGGTGTTCGCGGGGATCGTCGTCTTCGCGGCCGGCGCATCCGAGGTCGGCGCCACCCTCGTCTTCGTCGGAGCGGGCTCGATGGTCGCGGCCGGGCTCGTGCTGCTCCTGTCGAGCCCGTCGAAGGCGCGCGCGGCCCTGGTGCAGCTCGTGCCGCCGCTGCTCGGCGTCGTGGCGCTCGCGATCGGGCTCCTCGCGGCGTAGGGAGCCGGGCGGTTCCGCCGCCGTCGGTGGCGCGGCGTAGACTCGTTCGGTTCCAAAACGACTCAGAGGAGTGTGCACACAATGCACCGATTCATGAAGACCACCGCCGTCGTGTTCGCCGGCGCACTGCTGCTCTCGGGTTGCTCCGCGTCGGGCGGCGGCGACGCGAGCGCCTCGGCCGATCCGTGCGAGACGGTGCGCGTCGAGGTGCGCAACATCTCGAACGGCGCGCAGAACACGCTCGCCACCGCGACCGACCCCGACGCGACCGTCGAGTACCTCGCCGGCCTCGAGGAGCGGGTCGACGCGCTCGGCGAGCAGGCCGACGGCGACGCGAAGCTCGACGACGCGCTCGACGGCCTGCAGGGCGCGCTCGAGGGCGCCAGCGAGTACGCCGCCACCATCTCGGCCGACGCCGAGCAGGACGCCGACGCGCTGGCCGCACAGCAGACGGCCATCCAGGAGGCCGCGGCGAACGTCACCGAGGTCTGCTCGGCGAAGTAGTCGCGACCGGCATACGCGAACGCGCGGCATCCGAGGGATGCCGCGCGTTCGTCGTTCTCCGGTGGGGGCGACGCAGCGGCCACTGCGGCCGGGCGGTCGCGACCGCCGCTACGACTCGGATGCCTCCGCGGCGCGCTCGGCCGACTGGATGATCGCGTCGACGCCGAGCATGAAGAGCTCTCGGTCCTCGAGCTCGGTGAGCTGCGTGCCGAACGCGGCGATGCGGGGGTGGGTGCGCGGGTCGGCGAGGATCGGCCCGTCGAACCACGGACTCGTGCCGTCCTCGTTCGCCCCGCGTTCGCTCCGGCTGCGCGCGATGCCGGCCGCCGTCGAGAGGACGTGCCCCGCGAGCAGCGCGTAGTGGCGCACGAGGGCGTCGCCCGAGAGTCCGGCCCTGGCGAAGGCGTCGAGCATGAGCTCGATGGCGTCGAGCTCGCCGGGGCCGTGCGTGGTGAGCACGACCGACTCGACGGCGATCGCCGGGTGGTCGGCGAAGAGGTCGAGCGTCGCCGCGGCCAGCTGCCGGATCCGGGCGCGCCAGTCGTCGAGGGGTGCCGTCACGGTCGCGACCGAGCGTGCGTTCAGCTCGTCGAGCAGCGCCTGCATGAGCTGCTCCTTGTTGCGGAAGTGCCGGTAGATGGCGGTCGGGTCGGCGCCGAGGCGCGCGCCGAGCTCGCGCACCGAGAGCGTGGCCGAACCCGACGCCGCGGCGAGCTCGAGGCCCGCGGCCACGATGCTCTCGCGATCGAGTCGCACCTTCGCGGCGCCGCGGCGCCCGGAGGTCGCCTGTCCGGTCCCGCGTGCTCCGGTCGCTGTGGTCATCGTCCCCGCCCTCGGAATCTCCGTCGGTTCCATGCTGCCATGCGCATCGGCCCCGGACGTTCCGCCCGGACCGGCCGGTGGCGGCGCACCGATGGTAACAGCTCGGTCAACATTGCTGTCAACACTGTTGACACCACTGAGGGGCGCGAAGTACGCTCGCCACGTCCATTCGATGAGGAAGCGAGGCGACGTGGCTGTCGACGTCCTGTTCACCGGCGGGACCGTGTTCACCGGAACCGGTTCGCCCATCCCCGGCCATGCGGTCGCCGTCAGCGGAGGCCGCATCGCGGGCGTGCTGCCCGAGGCGGCAGCCGCCGCGCTCGTCGGCCCCGAGACGCGGGTCGTCGAACTGCACGGCGCGCTCCTCGCCCCCGGCTTCCAGGACGCGCACATCCACCCCGTCGGCGGCGGCGTCGAGCTGCTGCAGTGCAACCTGGCCGATGCCGAGAGCGCAGACGAGGCCGTCGCCGCAGTCGCCGCCTACGCCGCGGCCAACCCCGGCGAGCCCTGGATCCTCGGCGGCGGCTGGTCGATGGACCAGTATCCGGGCGGTGCCCCCGTCCGGGCGCTGCTCGACGCCGTCGTGCCCGACCGCCCGGTGCTGCTCATGAGCCGCGACCACCACAGCGCCTGGGCCAACACCAGGGCCATCGAGCTCGCCGGCCTCGGGGCATCCACCCCCGACCCGGCCGACGGCCGGATCGAACGCGAGGCCGACGGCTTCCCGGCGGGGACCTTCCACGAGGGCGCCATGGGGCTCTTCGACGCCGTGCGCCCCGAGACCGGCGACGAGCTGCTCTACCGCGGGCTGCTGCGCGCCCAGGAGGAGCTGCTCGCGCTCGGCGTGACCGGGTGGCAGGACGCCATGGTCGGCGGAGGGGCCGGCGCGGTCGCAGACCCCCTCGGCGCGTACCTCCGCGCCCTCGACGAGGGCGCGCTCAAGGTCCACGTCGTCGGCGCCCAGTGGTGGGCGCGCGGCGGCGGGCTCGAGCAGGTCGAGGCCATGGTGCGCCGCCGCGACGAGATCGCCGCGCTCGGGCACGAGTCGCTGCTCTCGCTCGGCACCGTGAAGATCATGGTCGACGGCGTCGCCGAGAACCAGACCGCCGCGATGCTGACGCCCTACCGCGACGTGCACGGGCAGGACACGCACAACCACGGCATCTCCTTCGTCGACCCGGAGCTGCTGCGCCGGGCGGTCGCCGAGCTGGATGCCTCGGGCATGCAGGTGCACTTCCACGCCCTCGGCGACCGTGCGGTGCGCGAGGCGCTGGATGCCGTCGAGGCCGCGCGCGAGGCGAACGGCCCGAGCGACGGCCGGCACCACCTGGCGCACCTGCAGGTCGTCGCCGAGGCCGACACCGCCCGCTTCGCCGAGCTCGACGCGGTCGCGAACCTGCAGATGCTGTGGGCGACCCACGAGGACCAGATCGACGAGCTCACCCTGCCGTTCCTCCAGGACGGGCAGGAGGCCAGGCAGTACCCCTTCGGCGACCTCGTGCGCGACGGGGCGAAGCTCGCCGCGGGCAGCGACTGGCCGGTCTCGACGGCCGACCCCCTCGCGGCGATCCACGTCGCCGTGACCCGGGTGGCGCCCGGCGTCGACGCCGAGCCGCTCGGCGGCGCCCACCAGCGCCTCGAGCTGGAGTCCGCGATGGCCGCCTACACCTCGGGCAGCGCCTACGTGAACCACCGCGACCACGACACCGGGCACCTCCGCGAGGGCTACCTCGCGAACCTCGTGGTCATCGAACCCGATCCCTTCGCCCTGCCCGCCGACGAGCTGCACCGTTCGCGGGTGACGTCGACGTGGATCGAGGGCGAGCCCGTCTACACCCGCACCGAGCCCTCCAGCACCACCGTCTGAACCAGGGAGCCACCATGTCCGTCATCCGCACCAGCACCGGCCGGCGCAGCGTCGCGCTCCTCGCCGGCGCCGCCGTCGCGGCGATCGCCCTCTCGGGGTGCTCGCCGACCGAGACCTCGGGCGGCAGCACCGCGGCCCCCGAGTGGGAGTACACCGCCCAGACGCCCGAGCCCTCGGGCGACATCGACTCGTTCACCTGGGCGAACTACGCCGAGCCCTACTCGCTCGACTACGCCTACGCGTTCGACTACGCCGACAACATGGTGCTGTCGAACGTCTGCGAGTCGCTGCTGCGCCTCAACCCCGACTACACGCTCTCGCCCGGCCTCGCCGAGTCGTTCGAGCAGACGAGCGAGCTGACCTGGGTCTACCGCATCCGCCCCGGCGTCACCTTCCACGACGGCACCCCGCTCACGGCGGCCGACGTCGTCGCCTCGATGAACCGCCACCTCGATCCCGCCGTCGGCTCGTCGTGGTACTCGGTGTACCAGAACGTCGCCTCCATCGAGCAGACGGGCGACCTCGAGGTCACCGTGACCACGACCATCCCCGACTCGCAGTTCAACCAGGGCATGGGCGGCTCCGCCGGCGTCGTCGAGTCGGCTGCGACCCTCGCCGAGCAGGGCACCGACTACGGCAACTCGACCGGCCTCGTCAACTGCACCGGCCCGTTCGAGCTCAGCGAGTGGCAGTCGGGCGAGTCGATCACGCTGACCCGCTACGACGGCTACTGGGACGAGAGCCTGAAGGCCAGGTCGGGCGAGGTGCGGTTCGTCTTCATGAACGACTCGACGGCGCGCGTCAACGCCCTCAAGTCGGGCGACGTCGACGGCAGCTGGATGCTGCCGGTCGACGCCATCTCGCAGCTGCAGGGCTCGGGCGCCGGCGACGTGTACTTCGGCATGAGCACGGCGACCTCCAACCTGATCGTCTCGAACCTCGACGGCCCGCTCGGCGACCTCCGGGTGCGCCAGGCGCTCATGTACGCGCTCGACCGACAGGGCATCCTCGACGCCGCGGCGAAGGGATACGGCGAGGTCTCCGACGCCCTCACCCAGGAGGCCAACTGGACCGAGGCGTCCGACGAGACCCGCACCGCGGCATTCGAGGGCCTCGAGGACTACCCGACCGATCTCGACGAGGCCAAGAAGCTCGTCGAGGAGGCCGGCGTCTCGGGCGAGAAGATCGTCTTCGCCACCGCCCCCATCGGCAACGACTTCAACGTGATCTCGCAGGCCACCGCCGCAGCGGCCCAGTCGATCGGCCTCGAGGCCGAGATCAAGACCGTGACGCCGAACGCGTACACCGCGCTGTTCAGCGACCCGAGCGCGCGCGAGGGCGTCGACCTCTTCTACACGGTCTGGTACCTCTCGAGCCCCGACCCGCTGGAGATGTACGCCGTGCTCCGCACGGGCGAGTTCAGCAACTACGGCAACTGGTCGGACCCCGAGTACGACGAGATCGCGACGCAGGCCGTCGGCACCTTCGACGCCGAGGCGCGGGCCCAGCTGACCAGCCGGCTGCAGCACATCGCGAACGAGCAGCTGCCCTGGCTGCCGCTCTACGACGGGCCGATGCCGGTCTTCGTCGGCGAGCGCATCACGGGCGTCGCGCCCTCGATCGCGTTCCTCTACTACCCCTGGGCGGCCACCATTGGCGCACGGTAGGCCGGCCGAC
>JBDIAF010000094.1:0-6433 GCA_039812245.1 Agromyces sp.
GCGCCCGGAGCTCCGCAGCAGCAGTACGCGCAGGCTCAGCCCGGCCAGGTCCCGCCGGCCTTCGGCGGCCCCAAGGGCGGCGCTCCCGTCGCCGGCGGCCAGGCGCCGAAGAAGCGTCCGGTCGGCCTCGGCATCGCCGCGGCCATCGTCGCGGCCGCCCTCATCGGCGGCGGCGCCGGTGCCGGCATCTACGCGATCGCCTCGAACGGGCAGCCCCCCGCAACCGCCGCGAGCGCCAGCCCGCAGAACGTCGTCGTGAACGACACCGACTCGGTCAACCAGGTCACGGCCGTCGCGGCCAAGGCGAGCCCGAGCGTCGTCACGATCTCGGTCTCGTCGCAGCAGGCGGCCGGCACCGGTTCGGGCATCATCCTGTCGGACGACGGCTACGTGCTCACCAACACCCACGTCGTCACGCTCGACGGTGCGACCGGCGAGCCCACCATCCAGGTCGAGACGAACGACGGGCACCTCTACGCCGCCGAGCTCGTCGGCACCGACCCGCTGAGCGACCTCGCGGTCATCAAGCTCGTCGACGCCTCGGGCCTCACCCCGCTCGAGTTCGCCGACTCGTCCAAGCTCAACGTGGGCGACACGGCGATCGCCATCGGTGCGCCGCTCGGCCTCTCGGGCACCGTCACCGACGGCATCGTGAGCGCGCTCAACCGCTCCATCGAGGTCGCCTCGTCGGCCGCGCCCGCGACGCCCGACGACTCGAGCGGCGACCAGGGCGATGGCGGTCAGGGCAACGGCGAGGGCGGCCAGCAGCCCTTCGACTTCTGGAACTTCGACGTGCCCGGCCAGGACGGCCAGCAGCAGCCGCAGCAGCAGACCCAGGCGAGCGGCAACATCTCGATCCCGGTCATCCAGACCGACGCGGCCATCAACCCGGGCAACTCGGGCGGTGCGCTCCTCGACAGCGACGGCAAGCTCATCGGCGTCAACGTCGCGATCCTCGGCACCGGCAGCTCTGACTCGGGCCAGTCGGGCAACATCGGCGTCGGCTTCGCCGTGCCGTCGAACCTCGCCGAGCGCGTCTCGAAGGAGATCATCGAGAACGGCAAGGCGACCCACGGCCTGCTCGGCGCGACCGTGACCTCGGCCGAGAGCGACGCGAAGAGCACCACGGTCGGCGCGCTGATCACCGAGGTGAGCGCCGACGGCGCCGCGGCGAAGGCCGGGCTCCAGGCCGGCGACGTCGTGACGCAGTTCAACGGCCTGCCGATCACCGACCAGACCGACCTCACCGCGCAGGTGCGGGCGCTCGCGGGCGGAGCGAAGGCCGAGGTCACGTTCCTCCGCGACGGCGAGGCGCAGACCGTCACCGTCGAGCTCGGCACCTTCGAGAGCTGAGCCCGACGGGCGTCGCCCACAGGGCCGGAGCCGAAGCGGCTCCGGCCCTGTGGTGTTTGCTAGGCTCGATCGACCCAGCACCGAGTGAGGTATCTTGCCCGATCAGCACGACGAAGCCGCGCGCACGACGAGCGGCGTCTCGTACGTGATGCCGGTGCTCAACGACGCATCGCACGTGCGGGCCGCGGTCGAGTCGATCCTCGCGCAGCACTACGACGGCCCCGTCGAGGTGCTCATCGCGCTCGGCCCGTCGATCGACGGCACGGCCGAGCTCGTGGCCGACCTCGCCGCCCGCGACGCCAGGGTGCGGGTCCTCGACAACGAGGTGGGCTCGACGCCCGCAGGACTGAACATCGGGATCCGCGCGGCGCGCTATCCCGTCGTGGTGCGCGTCGACTCGCACTCGATGCTGCCCGCCGACTACACGCGCATCGCGGTGGACACCCTCGAGCGCACGGGCGCCGACAACGTCGGCGGCATCATGGCCGCGCACGGCGAGACGCCGTTCGAGCGGGCGGTCGCCCGCGCCTACACGACGCCCGTGGGCCTCGGCGGCTCCGCCTTCCATGTGGGCGGCACCGAGGGGCCGGTCGAGACCGTGTACCTCGGGGTGTTCCGCAGGGCGGCGCTCGAGCGGGTCGGCTACTTCGACGAGACCATCAAGCGCGGTCAGGATTGGGAGCTCAACCGCCGCCTCCGGGCGACCGGCGGCACGGTGTGGTTCACGCCCGAGCTCAGCGTCACGTACCGCCCGCGCTCGAGCCTCGAGCGGCTGGGCCGCCAGATGTTCTCGACCGGGCTGTGGCGCGGCGAGCTCGCCCGGCGGTTCCCCGCCGCGAACGGCATCCGCTACTTCATCCCGCCGGCCATGGTGCTGGGCGTCGCGCTCGGGCTGCTCGCGGGCGTCGGCGGCATCGTCCAGGCGATCGTCGGGCAGGCGCCGTGGCTGCTCATCGGCTTCGCGGTGCCCCTCGTCTACCTGCTCTTCGTCGTCGCGGCGACGGTCGCGTACGGGCGGGGCCAGGGTGCGGCATCCGCGCTGTGGTTTCTCGTAGTCTTGCCGTGCATCCACGTCGCGTGGGGCGTCGGCTTCGTGCTCGGCTACCTCTCGCTGACGCGCAACATCGCCAGTCACACGGGAAGGTGACGATGACCGAGCAGCAGCCGACCTCGCCGCCGAGGTCGCAGCCGACGAGCCTCGCCGAGCTCAAGGCGGTCACCCAGCCGCCCGAGGTCCGCGGTCGCCGCAACGCCGAGCACTGGACGGCGTCGCTGTACCTCCGCAAGCTCTCGCCGTACCTCACGTGGATGCTGCTGAAGACGCCGATCTCGGCGAACGGCGTGACGGGCCTCATGATCCTCGTCGGCTGGTCGACGGCCGCGGCCCTGCTCATCCCCGGCGTCTGGGGTGCACTGCTGGCCGTGATCCTCGGCCAACTGCAGATGCTCGTCGACTGCTGCGACGGGGAGGTCGCCCGCTGGCGGCGCACCTCGTCGCCCGCCGGGGTGTTCCTCGACAAGGTCGGGCACTACACGACCGAGGCGCTCATCCCGCTCGCGCTCGGCATCCGGGCGGCCGCCTACCCGCTGGAGTTCCCCGCCGACTTCCTCTGGACGACCATCGCGGCGCTCCTCGCCCTCGTCATCGTGCTGAACAAGGCCCTCAACGACATGGTGCACGTGGCGCGCGCCAACGCGGGCCTCGCGAAGCTCGCCGACACCCACGGCGAGACCGCCCCGCGCGGCGGCCTCGTCGCCAAGCTCCGCAAGGCGGCGAAGTTCCTGCCGTTCCACCGGCTCTACCACTCGGTCGAGCTCACGCTCATCGCCTTCGCCGCCGCGCTCGTGGGGCTCGTGCTCGGGCAGCCGCTCGTCGATCGCGTGGTCGTCGCAGCGCTGCTGCCGCTCGCACTGCTCGCGGTCGTCGGCCACTTCGTGGCGATCATGGCGAGCCGCCGGGTTCGGTCCTGACCATGCCGGCCGACGAGCTCGCTGCCACCCGACCGGGAGGCTCGCCTCGCGTCGGCGTCGTCGTGCTCACGATGGGCACCCGTCCCGACGACCTCGCCCGAGGCATCCGGAGCGTGCTCGATCAGCGCGGTGTCGAGACCGACGTCGTCGTGGTCGGCAACGGCTGGGACCCGGCGACCGCCGAGCCGCGGCTTCCGGCCGGGGTGAAGACGCTGCACCTGCCCGAGAACCTCGGAATCCCCGCGGGCCGCAACCGCGGCGTGCCCCTGGTGGCCGGCGAGCTGCTGTTCTTCCTCGACGACGACGCGTTCCTGCCCTCGGCCGACTTCCTCGTCGACGGTGCGCGGCTGCTCGCCGACGAACCGACGATCGGCCTCGTGCAGCCGCGCGTGGTCGACCCGACCGGCAAGGTCTCGCCGCGCCGCTGGATCCCTCGCATCCGCAAGGGCGACCCCGCCCGCTCGTCCAACGTCTTCTCGTGCTGGGAGGGCGCCGTGCTGCTGCCACGGGCGGTGTTCGAGCAGACCGGGGGATGGGCCGATCCGTTCTTCTACGCCCATGAGGGCATCGAGCTCGCGTGGCGCGTGTGGGACGCGGGCTACCGCGCCTGGTACGCCGGCGAGCTCGAGGCCGGGCATCCGGTCATCGACCCGGCCAGGCACGCGTACTACTTCCGTCTCAACGCGCGCAACCGGGTGTGGCTCGCCCGGCGCAACCTGCCGGCGCTGCTCGTGCCGCTCTACGTCGGCTCGTGGACGGCGATCCAGGTGCTGCGCTGGGCGCGGCGCCCGTCGCAGCTGAAGGCCTGGTTCGCGGGATGGAGGGCGGGCTGGCGCGAGGACCCGGGCGCGCGGCGCCCCATGCGCTGGCGCACGGTCTGGCGCATGACGCGGGCGGGCCGGCCCCCGGTCGTCTGACGCGGTGGGCCGCGTGATAACGATCGGCTCTCGGATGCCTCGAAGCCCGGGACCCGAGGCATCCGCTCAGGCTGTCCTCGTTACCCTTGCGGGGTGGGACTGAAGACTGACGCGCGCCGTGCCGTGAAGCTCGCGAAGAACATCATCGCCTCGCGGAAGGCGCAGCGCTCGCTGCGCCAGGCGCTCGCGGCGCAGCCCCCGCTCGAGCCCCACCGCTACAAGATCGGCGTCTACTTCGCCGACGGCAAGGTCAACCTCTACCAGCTGCGGCAGTGGTACAAGCCGCTCGCCGAGCTCGCGGAGACCCACCCGGTGCTGATCCTCAGCCGCGCCTCCGGCGCCGCGCTCGCGCTGCTCGACGAGTCCCCGCTGCCCGTCGCGTACGTGCGCACCGTGGTCGACCTCGAGCGGGTCATCCACGAGCAGGACCTGCACATCGTGTTCTACGTCAACCAGAACGCGAAGAACTTCCAGATGATGCGCTACGGGCGCCGCTGGCACGTGTTCATCAACCACGGCGAGTCCGACAAGATGTACATGACGACCAACCAGTTCAAGGCGTACGACTACTCGCTCATCGCCGGCGACGCGGCCCGATCCAGGCTCGAGAAGGTGCTCTGGGACTACGACTTCGACAAGCGCGCCATCCCCATCGGACGCCCGCAGGCCGATCACTACCTCGACGGACGCGCGCTTCCGTACCCCGACGACGATCGCGAGGTCGTGCTCTACGCGCCCACCTGGGAGGGCGATCGCGGCGCGGCCGCCTACGGCTCGATCGCCTCGCACGGCGTCGAGCTCGTGAACGCGCTGCTCGCGACCGGGCGCCACCGCGTGATCTACCGTCCGCACCCGCGTTCGGGCGTGCTCGATCACGAGTACGCGGCCGCGAACCGCGCGATCATCGACGCGATCGCCGCCGCGAACGCGGCGGACCCGTCGGCGGTGCACGTCTACGACGACGGGCCCGACCTCGGCTGGCAGCTCGCCGCGGCCGACGTCGCCATCGTCGACATCTCGGCGATGGTCTACGACCGGCTGGCTGCGGGCAAGCCGCTGCTCATCACCCGCCCCGCGAACCCCGAGGCGCAGATCGACACGGGCGGGTACCTCTCGGCGTGCGAGTGGCTCGTCGCGCCGGGCCCGGATGCCGCAGGCGCCGCCGCCGGGGCCGCGATGCTCGCCCGCGTCGACGAGGTCGCGCACGACGAGTCGGCGCGCGAGCGGTTGAAGTACTGGGTCGAGCGGTACTTCGGCGACACGACTCCCGGGGTCACCACGGCGCGCTTCCACGCCGCCGTCGACCATCTCATGGCCGAGTGGCAGCGCTTCGCGGCCCTGCACGCCGACGACGAGGAGATCGACGACCACGACGTCGAGGGCGAGCGAGCCGAGGCGAGCGCCGACGAGGAGATCGGCTAGGGCTCGTACACTTGGGCCATGGCGCAGCTGATCACCGAAGACGATCTCGACGGCCTCGAACTGCGGGTCTCGGCGGATCCCGATCACCACGTCGAGCGCGCCGAGATGCTCGTGCGCTGGGCCACGGATGCCGAGTCGTTCTCCCTCGATGACGATGTGCGGCGGGCGCACCTGCTGCTCGTCGCCGCCGAGCACTACGAGACGGCCGGCGAACTCCAGCGGGCGCTCGAGTTCGCGCGCCGTGCGGCCGAGGCATCCGATTCCGTGCCGGGCGAGGCGAGCGGCACGCTCGTGTCGATCCTGCTCGCCCTGGGCGAGCGCGACGCCGCGATCGCCGAGGCCGACGCCCTGCGTGGGTCCGGTCTCGACGACTGGTGGCCGCTGCTCGCGGTGGCCGAGGTGTTCGAACTCGCCGACGAGCTCGCGCTCGCCGAGCGCTGGTTCGTGATCGCCCTGCGCGTCGTCGAGCGCGACGCCGAGCACGACGTCGACGATCGGCTCACGGCGCTCAGCGGTCGCTACCGCGTGCGCCGCGACGCCGGGAAGGACGAGGACGTGCTCGACGTCGAGACGCGCGAGCTGGCCGGGCTGCTCGGGGTCGAGCTGGGGTAGGAGCGCCTCGCACGACCGCGGGGTCAGTCCGAGCGGCGGTCGTCCTCGCCCGAGCCCTGCAGCGAAGCCGTCTCGTGCTGATCGGCAGCGGCATCGCCGGCGGCATCGGCGGCATCGTCGCCGCGGCCCGAACGCCGTGCCGCGCCGATGCGCTTGAA